>CAMJPH010000058.1 GCA_946407715.1 uncultured Bacteroidales bacterium
CTGTGGTGAGGCTTTGCGTATAAGAGTCGAAATTCTCTGTCCAAACGGGTTCGTCCGCATTCAACGGAATCGTGTAGCAGGATTCCGGGATGTAGTCGATGCTTACGTTATCAATATGCAGGTTGTTGTCGCCATTGGCAACCGTGGACTCGCCGTAGAAAGCGATGGCAATGTCTTGCCCGGCATATCCGCTCAGGTCAATGGTCACGGGTTCGCCCTCGGCCGAACAGACAATGTGATTGTAAACGTACTCGGAACCGGCATTATCCCACTGGCGAAGGGTTTGCCAATGGGCGCCGCCGTCGGTGGTGATCAGCACCACGAATTTGTCATCTTGCTGTAGAGAGTCCGAAACAGGCAAGAGTGTGCCGGAATATTTGGTCAGTGAGAGGTCGAAGCTGAGCTGCACATTCTCTTCCATTAGCAGACTTGGGGTGACTAACCATTTGTTCCAAGAAGAGCCATAGATGTTTGTGCGGGCATGGCTGTCAAACACTCCGTTTTTGGGACCGAATGTCCAACCTGATGTAGCAGGGGCGAGGGAAACGGTACCGGCCATTACATTGTCCATCAGACCAGTATAGAGAGACCATCCTGTCGGTATGGATGAGTTGTTGAATGGTTCAACCAATGGGATAGCGAAAACAGTGTTAAAGTTCAGAACATTACTCCAGGGGCCTGCGCTGTCACAGATGGCACGCACTTTGATAGAATAGGAAGTTGAGGGATTAAGTCCCGTTAGTGTGTAGGTGGTTGTATGGACGTTGATGAGGTTTTCCATGTCGTTGTTGAGGCATAGCTGCCAAGCAGAGGCCTCGCCGGCGGACCAGCTCAGAATGGCAGAGGTGGTGGTGGTTGAGGTGCAAGTCAGGTTAGTGGGGGCAGGACATGCTACGGTGGTGGTAAAGCTCTTGACTTGGCTCCAATTACTCTTTTCGCCGTTGCAGAAAGCGCGAACTTGCACGGTGTACGGAGTTTCAGGGGTGAGGCCGGTGAGTGTGAAAGGAATGGAGTCGGCAATGAAAGAGTTATCCTCATTGTTGTTAAGGCAAATCATCCATCTGTCCGCTTCAGATTCCCAGCTGACAGTGGCGGATTGCGCGGTGATATTACTTACGTTTACTGCCGTGGGCCTTTCGCAAGAAGTGATGTAGTCAATGCTCACATTGTCGATGTGAAGGTTGTTGTCGCCACCGCTGGCTGTGGACTCGCCGTAGAAAGCCACGGCGATATTCTGTCCGGCATAGCTGCTCAGTTTGATTTTGACATTCTCGCCGGTAGCGGAGCATACAATGTTGTTATAAACGTATTCGGAACCGGTGTTGTCCCATTGGCGGAGAACAGTCCAGCTGGAGCCGCCATTAGTGGTAATCAGCACCGCGAACACGTCGTCCTGCTGGAGAGTGTCCACAACAGGTTGGAGGTTGCCGGAATATTTGGTCAGTGCGAGGTCGAAGCTGAGTTCCACGTTGTCATCCATCAGTAGCGTTGGGGTTACAAGCCATTTGTTCCAGCTTGTGCCATAAATGTTTGTGCGGGCATGGCTGTCGAAGACCCCGTTGCTGGTGCCGAAAGACCAGCCTGATGTGGCGGAGGCGAGGGGAGCGGTGCCAGCCATCACATTTCCCATCAGTCCAGTATAGAGAGACCATCCTGTTGGTATGGATGAGTTGTTGAACGGCTCGACAAGGGGAATGCCCGCCGGGGTGGAGAAACTGCTGGTGAGCCAGTTGCTGGTGTCGCTGGTGCAGAACGAACGGACTCTGAACTGGTAGGCTGTGTTCGACGAAAGGCCGGACAAGTTGCAGTTATAGCCGCAATTGCCCGCACAAGCCACCGTCCATTCTGAATCGGTGCTTTTCTTGTATTCGTATCCGAAAGCGCCGCTTCCACCACTCCATGACACAGAAACGGAAGTCGAGGTGAGGTTCGAGAACGTCAGGTTCGAGGGCTTCTCGCAAATCACAACATTGGCTGGGGTGATTCCGATTTTAATCTGGTTCTTTTGGTCAAGAACAGTGCCGTTGTAGCTGTAGGGGTTGGCTGGGTCATAGTTCGTGCCGTCGCTGTAAATGTAGAGCGACTTGTCGTCAGCGTTAAAGACCCTGCAGGCCATACCGCTCGAATAGGAACCGGTGTTGTCGTCCATGATGAGGGCAAGGTTACTTACACCGTCATACGCGAAATTGTTAATGTTGAAGACCGTCCAAGCACCGGCGGCCATGGTAACCGCACCGCTGAAAACCCTGTCATCCTCTGTGACTGGAATCCAATCGGTATTGCTGGTGAAAGTCTCTTTGTCCGTGAGGACAAGATACATGTTGTAATTTCGTGTCTTTTCTGTGCCATCATTGAAGAAGGATATGCTGTTGATATAGCCTGATGTGCCGATTTCTTCAGGTGTGTAGATTTGCTGGGTTAGGGCGTACTTGTAGTACGAGTGGCTTGGAAGGTAGTTGCTCGTGGCCGTGCCGGAGCCGATGATAACATTGTCGGTGCCGTTCAGTGTGACCTCCAAAGAGTAGTTGCCGGAAGTCAGCGTTAATGTTCCTGTGACATCTCCTGACTGCGTGGGGATATATTTCACATACAGTTTTCCGCCTGAAGCCGGAAGGGTCAAACTGGTGTAGTAGAAGAGGCCTGTCCTACTGACCTTAAAACCGTTGCCTACAGTGACGCTGATACTTCCACTCAAGCCGTGGCCGCTCACCATGATTGTTTGGGCTGCGCTTTGTTCGCCTACACGTGCAGAGAAAGACAGTTCCGTTTGCGAGCATCTCATAAACGTTCCGGCGGATTTTATCCCGATGACTGCCGCCTGCGAAGAAGAGTAATCATGCGTTGACGGGTTCAGGGCAGACAAATCGAAATAGCCGTTGCTTGAACCGCTCCACCCCCAGTTGAAATGGAAGAGTCCGTTTTCATCGTAGCCGTCGCATACAAAAGCGTGGCCGCCTGAACCATGTCCCGAATAGTAAACGGGCCGCATATTATCCAGTTCCTGTTTGATGAGGTTTGACCAACCACTTTCCGAATAGCTGGATTTGGAAACGTATGTGCCGTTGTCCGTATAGGCGAAATAGTTGTATAAGGCTGCGGGCACGTCGCTCGAATATGCTCCGCTCCCGTCAGGATCGAAGTCCATATCCACAGCTACTCCGCAATGGTAAATCAGCTTGGCCACTTCTTCCTTTTGGGTGGCATTGGTGCTGCTGCTTACCGCATTCGGCATGTTGTCGTAATTATAAGTTGCTTCGCTGAAGTCCACTGACAAAGTGCCGTAGTTGCAAGTGTAACTGTGACTGTTGAAACCTTGGTTCGGCCATTCCCAGTAGCGCATGACCTGCGCCATGGCCGTGGCCACACAACCGGCGTAAGCATGACCGCAGGGACCACTTGGATCCGCCGGGCTCAACAGGTTGTAGTAGCAATTCTGGTTCCAAGTCGTTTGCAGCAGGGGATTTACAAAAGAACTGCTCCTGTCGTTTAAGGTCTGACCGGCTTTCAACCGGATCCATTTTGTCCGTGTCTCGGAATCGACTTGGTAATCATTATCTACAACAGCCTTAATCTGCTTTTTGTAGTTGTCCAACCAGCTGGTCACATTGATGGGCATATCATCAACCACGAAATTGTTGGTGTAGGAATAGCCCAAAATCGGTTTCACACGCTCGTCGGCCGCAACAATCACAAATCCGGTTGGTTGCAGAGAGAATACGTAGTAGCAGTCTATGTGCGCTCCAGTTATGCTGTCGGTGGCCACGCCCGTGTAGATTAACTGCATGTCCTGCCGTTGCAGCGCACCGCTTCGTGTTCTGTCGGAAGAGCGCAGGAACGTGAAGCCCACATCCTGAGCCTGCGTCATTGTCACATGGGTGAGCCTTCCCGATGAACCGTCAGAACTGTTGCGCCGGGTATCGTCTTGCGCATAAAGACATATCACGAATGCGCTAAGCCATAGTAACAGTATAGTTTTTTTCATAATTTCAGCCCTGAATCCGTGCCGGGCGCAACCTCTTATTCGTGATTATTATTTGCGGATTTCTTGCGACAAAGCCCCGTTCTTCCAAATGCCATACACGATTTCTTTCCCTGATGGGTCATACATTGTCCCATAGCCATTGGGCAGGTTGTTGGAGAAGTCGCCCTTGTAGGTTCTACCGTCCGGCATGTTCAGCGTGCCTTTCCCTTCGCGCACACCATTTTTCATGTCGCCGTGATAGCCCCATTCATCGTTGAATTGGAAGATGTACGTGGGTGCGAGCCTCCTGTTCGGGTCATTTATCCCGAATTGTTTCACTTGTTTGAACTTCTCGGGATATTTCTGCACACAAGGATACAGCGTAAGATATGCGTGGCGGAACCAGGTGTCAATGATGATATAGTCGATGCTGTCGCGACATAATATATTGTATATGGTATCAGGCTCGGCATAGAACGGGAAGCTGTTCGACGGGTGGTAATGTGAAAACATATAAAACAGTTCCGGTTTGCGGCTGATGATCCTCGCGTCTTTTGGCAGACTGTCGCCGCAGAAAGTGACTGCTTGCAGGAAATTCGATGCATTCATGTCCGGTATGGACATCCATGATTTCATCCGTGCCGTTTTCTTGTACTGGGTTTGCGCCTCTGCGTATGCGGGCGACAGCCATCCGAATGTAGCCACTAATACCACCAAGCTTTGGACTAACAATGGTGAATGTTCCAATTTCAGAAGTTTGTACACCCCTGCCACAATTGCAGCCAAGCCGCTCAGTGTCAAGAAGATGAAAAACGGGATTACGGGAGTGATGTAGCGTGTGCCTCCGTACTGTTCGGGATATAGCAGCAGCACGCCGACCGTAAGCCCCACATAGAAAAGCAGCAGCAGTCGTCCAACATTCAGATACAGGCATCCGGCAATCATCAATGCCATGAGAAGCAACCCAAGACACCACTCTTTTCCCGTGATTTGTTTATCGTCATACACAGGTTTCTTCATGTATGTCGCTTCCGGAATCCAGCGGGTGATGAAATTGGAAGTGTTGCTGGTGATACGGATTTTCCAGTCCGCAATTCCTTCCATGCGCTCATTGTTTGCCTTTTTCATGAAATTTGATTCGTAGTCGTCTGTTTTCAGGTTGAGTCTGCTGTTGCGGGCATCCCATGACAGCTTGGCCGTGCCGACAGCCAGAACGGTCATCAGACAAAGCAGAGCGGTGTTCATAAGCCGGTGTTTGCAGACTGTGATTTCGGTTTCTTCTTGATTCTTTACAGCTTTTCTCCAGCGAATCAGTTCACGAAGTGCAAGAAGACCGGTCCACGCGATCATAGCCAATATCAGCGAAAGTCCCATGGTGCGGACAAGGAAAAGGTGGGCGATGACCAGTCCGTAGAAGGCGATGGCAATCCAGCCCACCCAGTGCCGTTTCGCCCCGATGATTTCCTTCACAACCAGAATGGCGAGGAGGACGGCTAACAGGGAGAGGAAGATGAACAGCGTTTCGCTCATCATGATGGTGGCGTAGCGTAACAGTTCCTTGTGGATGGACATCAGGAAAGATGAGCAGAAAGCCAGTATGGAGTTTCCGGTGGTCAATAGCACCACGAAAAACAGCATCATCACGCTTAAGTACATCAGGAATCCGTTGGCTTTTTTGACTGCTTGGATGTTGTCTGGGGAAATTTTCAGGATTTTGGAGATAAACCACGGGTAACCCGGCGGAAAGTGCGAATGTGGTGTCTTTTCCAACGAAATGATATTGGTGTAACCTTCTCCGTGGCTTAAGGCTTGCCCTAACGAATAATAGTAAATGTTGTCGCCGTTCAGGTCAATCTTTCGGTCATAAATGTTGGAATAGTTGTGGTTATATACGAAAGACACGATGACTAACATTACACCAATCACCCATTTGTTGTGGAGAAATTGGTCAATCGTTTGCCAGAAATCCTTTTTCTGGACGGTTGGTTTGCTTTTTTTGGGGGGCACGTTACTTTTTGATTTCATGGTATTCTTCCTCGGTGTTAACCGCCCAGATATTCTCTTTGGACGGGATGTTGTTCACGATATTGTTTACCGCTTCCATCGCAGTCAGCATGGAGTGGTCCATATTGTTGTAACGGTGTTGCCCGTTGCGCCCGATGCAGTAAAGGTTTTCGATGTCGTTGAGGAATCCCTTCACCTTGTCTAACTGGTAATAGGTGCCGAAATACGACGGATAGGCCTTTTTGATCTTCACCTGCGTGGCGTCAATCACGTCCTCGCGGTCGATGATGTCGATTTTCACCATCTCGTCAATGGCCATCTTGATGAAGTCCTCTTTGTTCATGTTCCACAGCTCGTCGCCTTCCGAACAGAAATATTCCAGTCCGATGAACATGGAGTTCTTGTAGTCGGAGACCATGTAAGGTGACCAGTTGTTGAAGACTTGCATCCGCCCGACTTTCACGTCGCGCTCTTGGATATAGACCCATGTGTCGGGAACGCGCTTGTTGTAGGTGGCGATTTTCGTCTCGTTCTCGATTCTCATCTTCTTGACCAACAACCCGACGGTGATAAAGTCACGATACGGCAGTTCAGCGGCAATATGGGCCACATCTTCGGGCACATCAATTCCCCGTAGTGCCGCCACCAAATCCTTTATGGGCATGGAGGAGAGCAGGTAGTCGCAAGGGACGTTTTCGGTAGTGCCATCCTTGTTGACATCCACCGAGACCACGCGGCCGTTCTCCACGTAAATGGCGGTCACTTCGCTGTTGCGCACCACCTCTCCGCTTTTGGCCTGCACATCTTGCGCCACGGTCTCCCACAGTTGTCCGGGACCGAATTTAGGATATACAAACTGTTCAATCAGGGAAGTCTCCACCTCCTTTTGCGAGATGTCCTTGGAAGATTTGAACTTCTTGGCTATCATGTCTTTAAGCACTGCTGCCACGGAAAGGCCTTTCACACGTTGCGAACCCCAGTCGGCACCGAGTTTCGATGGGTGGACACCCCATACTTTCTCGGTGTAGTCCTCGAAAAACATGCTGTACAGCGGTTTCCCGAAGCGATTGATGTAGAAATTTTCGAGTGAATCTTCCTTTTTCTTGAAAAGGGAGGCGTGAACATAGCCGCAGCCCGCCTTGATGGTGCGCCATAGGCCCATGTTGGCGAATGTTCTGAATTTCAATGATATGGGATAGTCGAAGAACTTGCGCAGGAAGAAGATTCGAGACACGCGCTCGCGGACAAGCATCACGCGGTCCTCCTTTTCCGGGTCGGGGCCTTGCGTCGCAAACGGCTTCTCCTTGTGCAGCATTACATCATCGAAGGAGGGGGAGCCTTGCAGCGGCATCACCTCGTTCCACCAGTCCATGACAACGGTGCTTTTCGAGAAAAAGCGGTGACCGCCAATGTCCATGCGGTTTCCCTTGTAATTCACCGTTTTGGAAATGCCGCCCACGTTCTCTTCGGATTCATAGACCACGGGGTGGATGTCCGATTTCTTTAACAATTCGTATGCGGCGGTTAGTCCCGCAGGGCCTCCGCCAATGATTACAGCTTTTTTCATTCTATATGATTTTATTATTTTGCCTTGAATAAAACGACTTTACGAGCGAAGAAATTCCAGAAGAAGACGATGACCGTGGAGATGATCTTGGAAATCATGTAGTGGATGCCTATTTTGTCGGTGCAAACATACATGATGAGGGCGTTGAGGCCCAGTCCGATGACGCCGATGATGGCAAACACGGTGAACTCTGCCCAGCGGTTGCCGAGCGTGCGGTTGTTGAACACCCAGACCACGCTGAGCAAGTAGTTGGTGACCAGACCCAGGATGAATGAAATGGTGGCGGAAAGCAGATAGTGCATTCCGAAAACCTCTGTGAGAAGCACTAATACGCCATAATCCACCAAAAAGGCCGCCCCGCCCACAAAACCGTAGCGGAACAGTTGAACCAGGGTGTTTTCCGTTTCCTCCTTAAAGAGCTTGTTGAACAAATTCCTCATATTTCTTCTAACTAATTCGCTTTCAGATAAAATTTACATTGTCTGAAATAAAATGGCAAAGATACAATAATTTTGGATTGCACAAAAAAAGACGATGAAAAACATCGTCTTTTTCGTGATTCCGCTGCGACTCGAACGCAGAACCTGCTGCTTAGAAGGCAGCTGCTCTATCCAGTTGAGCTACGGAACCTCCTTGGTCGGGATAGCAAGATTCGAACTTGCGACCTCCTGCTCCCAAAGCAGGCGCGATAACCGGACTACGCTATATCCCGTTTTTCCGGCTGCAAAGATACACTTTTTTTCGATACGCCGAAATCAATTTCTCCTTATTTTGAAAATCTCATGCGCGATGCCATGTTCGCCCAAGATAGCCCTCACCCGCGTCTCGTCGGTGTCAGAGATGAAAACCTGCCCGAAATGCTCTTGCCCCACCATGTTCAGCAACTCGGTGATGCGATTCCTGTCCAACTTGTCGAAAATGTCATCCAATAGTAGGATCGGTTTGCGCTTGTTGTAGGCGAAGGCGTAGTCGAACTGCGAAAGCCGCAACGCCAAAGAGAACGACTTCTGCTGCCCCTGCGACCCGAAATGCTTCACAGGATGCCCGTCAATCGTGAAGTCGTAGTCGTCCTTATGCACCCCAAACGTGGTGAAGCCACATTTGGTGTCCGCCACGAGATTTTTCTCTAACCCCTCGCGGAACGTCATTTCTGCCAACCCTGACTCATATCGGACTTCCACCGTCTCGTTTCCCCGTGACAGTTGCCGGTAATGCTCCAAAAACATCGGGCGGATGTCCTCTATGAACTGTTTCCGCCGCTGGTAGAGCAGATTGCCGTCTTCAACAATCTGTAAATCAATTACCTGAAGAAGCGAATAATCCGCATGACCTGTTTCCTGTTGCTGACGAAGCACAGCGTTGCGTTGCTGCAGCAATTTTTTGTAATGAATCAGATGCTGGAGGTAGATTTTGTCAAATTGGGAGATGATTTTGTCGAAGAAGCGGCGCCGCACCTCGTTGCCATCGTTGATGATGTCGCTGTCGTATGGCGACACCATCACCACCGGAAACAGCCCGACGTGGTCACTCAGCCGATCATATTCCTTCTTGTTGGCTTTCAACGATTTGGTTCCGTTCTTATAGACACAGCTCACCTGCGTGGTATTTCCGGACTCCTCATCCGCAAAATCGCCGTGCAATGCGAAAAACTCCGTCCCCAACCGCACCGAGCTCACATCCTTCGCCGAGAAACAGCTCTTTCCGAACGACAGGTAGTGGATGGCGTCCAGCAGGTTGGTCTTGCCACTGCCGTTCGCCCCCACGATGCCGTTCACGTTGCTGTTGAACGCGAAGGAGGCCTCGGTGTAGTTCTTGAAGTTGGTGAGTTGAATGGTTTTGAGGTACACTTTATAGGAATTTCGTATCGATACTGCAATTCGATTTTTTGGGGTTCTATGTTATTGGACTTTGGACTTGAGACTTAGGACTTTGGGGCTTTCCCGGTACATCCTAAGTCTCAAGTCCAAAGTCCTAAGTCCTACTTAATTCCTAACACGTCCAACCCTTGGTTGAAGCGGATGTCTCTCGGGATACCGGACTTGTTGATGCGATCGAGATCGGCTTGCAAATCTGACTTGATGGTGCCGTTTTCCTTGCTGTACTGTTTTGCAAACTCGAAGTTGCCTTCAGCCTGGGTCTTGAGGATCAGCGCGATCCAGCCTTCCATCGCTTTGCGGGCCTTGTCATAGTTGATATGGTAGGTGCCGTTGCCGTTGCGGGTAAAGGCGCCGTTTTCGAAGAGGTAGTTGTAGCACATCATGTTGGCGATGCCGTGGGCCTCCGTCGCGCCGAAACGCACGGAACGTAACAAACCGACAATGTAGGTCGTGATGGCGTCTTCCGCGGAGATGTCGGTGATTTCTCCCTTGTCGATGAGGTTGAGCACGAGATTCAGTCCCACGATGTCAGCCTTGGCCTCTTCCCAGCTGGAGTTTTCAGTCTGCATGGCGTTATCTACGGAGCCTTTGCCGTTGATGGTCTGTTTCACGCCCAAACCATGCGCCACCTCATGGAACGTCACATTCCAGAAGAATGCATCGAAGGTGATATGATCCTGTTCGGACGGTTCGATGATGATTTCCCCAATGGGTTTCATGATTTTGTCGAACTTGGCCTGCATGGCGTTGCGAAGCTGGAAGCGGCGGGAACCCTTCTTGGCCTGTACATTGTCGTCATTAGGCAGGTTGATGGCGATGGTCTTACCGGCAGCATTGCAGTCACCGCCGTAGAACACCACATCGTAGAGGTTCATGTCGCAGGTTGTACCGGGGACGTATGCTTTGTAGGCCGGATCGCAGGGCAGTTCGCGCTGCAGCTGCGGGAGCATCTTCACAAACTTGTCGAGTTTGGTACTTGCATCCACATCCTTTACTAACACAAACGCTTCCCAAGAAGTTTTCACGGAATTCAAACCGTCGTCATAGTTCTCGATAGGTCCAAACACGAAGTCAAGGTTGGAGTCCTTCAGGTCCATCCAGGCCATGTCGCTGGGATAATAATCGTTGGTCTGCAGGGATTTTTTGCGTTCCACCAGATATTTCTTCATCGTCGGGTTGTCGGCGATTTCAATGGCTTGGTCTAAAAGTTCGCACACGCGGTCGAGTTTCTCTTTATAAGCCTCATAGTAACCGACGGTTTTCAGCTTTCCGTTCTCGTCGCGAGTGAGGATGGTGTAGTGGGAAGACTTGAGCGGGTCTTCGAAAGCGTCGAATTCCGCTTTCGTGATGTCCTGCGGATAGTAGTTGGCCATCACAGGGCGTTCGCCGTAGCCGGGCACGAAAGGTTTCTCCTCGTCAAGACGATCCCATGGACCGTAATTGATCATCGCGTAGTCTTTCATCCACGGATCAGAGATGGTGTCGAGGATGGATTTGTCGCCGAAAGTCTGCTCCCAGAACAGCTCGTCCATGATTTGTCCGATTTCGAAGAAGATGGGCAGCAGTTTTTTCTCGCTGTCGGTCAGTTTGGAGAGGTCGGCGGTGAGGTCGAAATAGGCGTATTCCTCCACTTTCTGTTGGAGTTCGCTCTTTTGTTCCTCATTCGGGGTTTCCGTTTTCTTGTTTTTGCAAGACACCAGCATGGCGGTGCAAACTAAAATTAACATAACTGTGGCTATTTTTTTCATATTCAAGAAATTTAAGAATTGTTTCTAAAAAAATGCGAGGGCAAAGATACATTTTTTTTGTAAAAAAAATAAGCGGCGCTCGTTACACACCGCTTATTCCATAAGATAATTATTACTAATATGATATATAGAAAGGTTTATGCGTAGAGTTCTTCGAAGATTTTGCGAAGCTCAGGGCTTTCGCGCAACTCTTGAAGGGTGAACTCAGCATGTCCCTTTGTATATCCGTTACCCATGATCATGTTCACATCGCTTCCGATACCCTCGGCACCGAGAGAAGCTTTCGTGAAGCTGGTGGCCATGGAGAAGAAATAGACGATACCATCGTCTTTGGTACAGAGCACAGCGGTCATCTCCTGATCCGGAACGTTGACGCAGTTGATTGTGACATCTGCCATTTTGCCGTCGGTGAGTTTCTCGATGAGCTCATAGACTTGCACGGGAGTCATGCCGGCAGCGCTTTCCACGATGTCGCAGAAGCCGAGGTCTTTGATACGTTGGGTGCTCTTCGGGCTGTTGGCGATGCCGATGACCTTACCGGTGACACCGACGCGCTTCTTGGCCTCGTAGCAGCAGAGCATACCGCTCTTGCCACCGGCACCGAGAATAACGACAGTCTGGCCGTATTGGCACAGTTTGGCGGTCTGGGCGGGAGCACCGGCCACGTCGAGGGCACTCAGAGCGAGCTTCTCTGGCATGTCGGTCGGGATTTTGGCGTAGATACCGCTCTCGAAGAGGATAGCTTTACCCTTGATATCGACTTGGTCAACATCAGGACGGATCTCAAGGATTTCGTCAATGCGCAGCGGGGTGAGGCTGAGGCTGACGAGAGTGGCGATGCGGTCGCCCTCTTTGAGGTCGATTTTGCCTTTGAGGGCGTCACCGATCTTTTCAACCTTGCCGAGCAACATACCGCCGGAACCGGTGCGGCGGTTACGGTGCTTGCCCTGCAGTTCAACGTTCAACAGCATCTCCTTCTTCACCTCTTCCATGACTTTCTCCTCGGAAGCACCGGGACCAGCCTGTTCCTTGGCGTAGTTGTGGATGTCGGTGAATGAAGCGGAGTCAATGTTCAGGGTTTGGACATCAATGAGGATCTCATTGTCCCAAATCTCGTCCATGTTATTGTCAAGCTTGTTTGCGGGCTGCGGGAGAACGCCTTTGGGTTCAATCACGCGGTGCGTACCGTATTTGTTGCCTTTTTTCTGCATAATTTGAATGATTTTTAGAATGATACAAAACTTTTATGCCTCAAAATTTGAGGGTGCAAAGATATATTTTTTTGCGATATGCTAACCTCCATCCTGTTATTTTGTGAAAAATATTTTTTTGACGGTTGGTTTTGGGCTATAATGATCAGTGATCAGTGATCAGTGATCAGTGATCAGTCATATTCATCGTTTCATCGTTTTCATCGTCTCATCGTAAAAGATTCGTCACGCGCATACCGGCACAGGCAACATCGTGGCGCATCGGCCAATGATGTCATTGGCATACTCAAAGCCTGAATCGCAGGTTTTCTTGTTTCTCGTGCCATCATAACCCATGTGCAAATGCATGGTATCGTAGCCTATGTTTATGGAATTAAGCAGTTTCCCGTCACGTTTCCTTGCGGCTTCTTTGTATTTCTCTATGGACGGACGGCCTTTGCCCTTGCGCACCTGCAAAACAGCGTCGAGGGCTATCAGACAGCCTTTCCATAGGTAGTCTCCGGCTGCCTTGATGTATTTGCTGTCGGTATAGCATTTCAATTCCGGGTCATATTTCGCTTTCTTGATGACCTCTTCTGCATTGGCCACATACCTCCGGGCCTCTTCAATCGGGTTGTTGTTTTTAGTTTCTTCCATTATTTTGTTTTTTAGTATATGAAAAAAATCAACGCCGCAAAAATACATTTTTTTTGATATGGTCAATCAAAATGATAAAATATTTTTTACAGAAGGTTTTTTTACAATTAACTGTTGATTTTTATTGTTTGGGCGTTGACATATCAGCCAACAGTCAAGAGCTAATAGCCATGTCAAACAGCCACCAACTAAGAGAAATAGGACAGGCTAAAAGTCATATCCCGCACTTACATAGAACCCCACCTTGTTGAATGTGCTGTTCCAGTGCAGGTTGGCTAACAAGGGGCCGAACTTCGAATTGTAACCGAACTGGAGTCCGGCAGCGAAAACAGCGTGCTGCGTTTTCATGTCTTCCAGACTATTCCCGTCATGCATGGCAGCACCAATGGCAGACAAATAGCATTTCTTCGCAAATTTGAAACGAAGTTCAAGATCAGCCACAGTCAGCAGGTCTTTACGGTCACTGACCGCGTTATAGCCTATAAACGGTATCTGCTGCTCATAATACCGTCCTTGCATGATACCGCCGACATAGTTGTTCATATAAGGATTACGGTCGGATTCGCCAAAAATGTAACGTCCGCTGGCGGAAGCGATAATGGAGAAAAATTTGCATACGGGAATCACGCCGTGGATACCTGCCGCCGCAAAGTGGGTGTTTAAGAAATCATAGTCGTAACTGGCTGTCACGCGCAGACCGCGATCCGGGAAATAGCGGGTGTTTTCGTGATCGTAAGTGAACCGCATATAGACATAATGGTGGTAATTTCTCCAGTTCCAAATGGTTCCACTGCTAATGTTGTCAGGACTTATAAGCATATAGTAAGGCATGTATTCAATCCGGACTCCCGCGAGCAGGTTCACTTGGCTCCATCGCGTGCTCGCAATGTATGCCCTCGCCTCATTATGCCAGAGGCGTTCACAATACTGGAAATCGTATGAATGATCCACCGTGCCAAACACAGTACGATAGAGTGTCTTGGCGGAAACGCCGAACTTGAGCCCTTTTTTCGGCAGATAATACCATTCCACTTTCAGATACGGGGACATGGAGAGCCGGAGGGTGACATCACAGAGGGAGCCAAAGATTTTGTTCCTTCCGAAGCCGCCGTTGATGATGGCGGCGAACCAGTCCTGAGAATCCATCCGCAACCCGATACCGATGGAGTTCTGAGGCCGCTTCTCACACTTGAACACTAACCGGTAGCCGTCGTTGCCATCGGATTCCAATCGGTAGGAGACCTGAGAGAAGGCCATCGTACCGTAAATGATGGCCTGTGACAATTCGAAATCGTGTTTGTCGTAATATTCGTTCAGCTTGAGACGCACTTTCCGGTCGATGTATTCCTGCTCTTTTCGTGACATTCCTTCATACACCACTGCGGTGATTTTGAGTTTCGTTCCTGCCGAGTTGACGGCTTTCTGGTTATGCAGGATGCGCCCGCCCCGCCCGACAATCCGCGCAATACTGTCAATTTCGCGCTCGTGTTTGGCGGCTTCTGCGTAGCCACGACTTATCAGCGTGGCAATCTCCTCGGTCCCGAAAGTCAGCATCCCGAAACCCGAAATGTCAGGCGTGATATAGACAGTCGTGTTTTTGACATTGCGATTGTGCGCTTCCAGGCCACCGGAATATTGTGCGGTCTGCATAAGAACATCCGCCATGTTGTTCACTTTCTGGTAATCCCTCGGCATGGTCATTTCCACCCCGATGATGATGTCCGCGCCGGCCGCCTTGGCGACGTCTGTCGGGAAATTGTTCTTGGTGCCGCCGTCCGAAAGTATCATGGAATCCACGCGCACGGGCATGAAATACCCCGGAATGGACATGGTGGACCGCATGGCATCCACCATCGAACCCTCCGTCCAGTGCTTCTCCTTCTGCGACACAATCTCCGTGGCCACACAGCAATAGGGTGTGGGGAGGTCCAAAAAACTCATCTTCTGCTGATACCCGACAGAAAGGGCACTCAGCATGTTGTAAACGTTCAATCCGTACAGAATTCCAGACGGGAGGCTTTTCTTGAAATCCAACTTTGTGAAAGGGATGTCCAACACATACGTCCCTTTGTACATTTTTCTGGTATAAGTGTAAAAATCCATGGGAATATTGTCGCTCATCATTACATTCCAGTCAATGGAGCGCACGATGGAGTCGATTTCCGTGGCGGAATAGCCCATGGCATACAGACCTCCCATGAGTCCGCCCATACTGGTGCCTGCCACAAAATCCACCGGAATCCCTTTCTCTTCGAGATACTTCAGCACGCCAATATGCGCGGCTCCTTTTGCACCGCCACCCGCCAAAACCAATGCCACCGTAGGACGCGACTTCCGTATCTCCGCCATCTTCTTCTGCATCTCGGCAAAGAAAACTGAATCGCTTGTCGGGTCATAACTGATATTGACCAGTTCGTATCTTTTTTGAGCGAATAATGAAGTCGATGAAAAGGTCAACACAACACACAACAGCAACAATGTCAACCCACGTTGCCATCTTCGCGATTGGTTTATAGTTCCTTTATTCTTCATAAAACTCTTTAACTATAACTATGACTATAACTATGACTTCGACTTAGACTTAGACTATGACTTAGACTATGACTATAACTATAACTTAGACTTTAACAAATGACTACTTCACCTTTTTTCAAATCACAAATCACAAATCACAAATCACAAATCACAAATCACAAATCACAAATC
>CAMJPH010000059.1 GCA_946407715.1 uncultured Bacteroidales bacterium
CGGCGTAGCCTATTGGCTTCTTGAAAGAGAGCACTTTTTCAAGCGGACTCAATAAAAAAATTCATCATATTGAAAATCCTTAATGTTTTTTTCTCCATAACAAAAGTACGGGTGATTTAACAAACATTTTAAACTATCGGATTCTTAATTGTTTTGGTGCGGTTGCCGTGCATAAATTAACAACATGTCCGTATGTTTATGAAAAATATGTACCTTTGCCGTTTGATTTTGAATGATTCAAGAAAATATGGAAAAATTCAAGAAAATATTGCCCGACATCCTCAAGGTAATTCTGTTTTTAGGATTAGGGATTCTATTTATTTGTCTATCTATCAAAGATTTAGACAAAGAAGACATCCACATGATTTTCTCTTCGATGTCTTTGGTGAACAATCCGCGAGGATGGTTTTTCATCATGCTTTCAGTGGCAGCAATTGTTGCGGCGGATCTCATCCGTGCCGCCCGTGCAGAACTTCTGTTGAAATCCATCCATTACAAACCGCGCTTCTCTATGATGTTTTACTCTGTGATGGTCTGCTATTTGGCAAATCTCGCCCTTCCCCGCCTCGGTGAGGTCCTCCGCTGCACTTTTCTGCAACGCTACGAAAACGTTCCCTTCCAGAAATCTCTCGGCACGGTTATCCTCGAACGCGCCGTTGATTTGGTCTGCTGGATTTTCCTGCTCATCATTGCGATGCTGCTGAACAATGGACTGCTGTCACAACTTGTTGTGGATCAAGAGACAGGCGTAACCCTTCAAGAATGGTTTGCGCAAAAAGGACTCAGCTATATCGGCAACTACTTGATTTATATCATCATAGCCGTTGTCATCCTGTTAGTTATTCTTATCCGCGCAACTCGCAACTGGTGGCAGAAGAAACCGGCGTTAGTCAAAATCGCCAATTTCTTCAAGGGCATTTGGCATGGCTTTGTTTCCATCAAGGACATTCCCAAACCGTGGCATTTCGTGTTTTGGACTGTTGCCATGTGGGTCTGCTATTTCTTCGGGGTCTATCTCTTCTTCCACGCCTTACCCTACCTGCAACATATCGGCCCCGGCGCCGCTTTTTCCGTGCTCGTTTTCGGCACCATCGCCTTCATCATCTCCCAAGGCGGTTTGGGCGCTTACCCACTCATTACCGCCGGAATCGTCATGCTCTATGGTATTTCCTACCCGCAAGGATTAGCCGCCGGATGGATTGGTTGGATTCTGCAAACCGCTGTTTCATTGGTACTTGGCTTTTTCTCTCTCGCTGTCACCTCTTTTTATAAGAAACACGATTCGGCTCAAATTCCGAAAGAAAATGAGTGATTCCAACACAAATATTGAACAAAAAATCGTTGGATGCGACTTTTTCAAGAGAAACGCACTCAAGCTGCACCAACAGAAAATAGTTTTCACAAACGGCTGTTTTGATGTATTGCATTTCGGACAT
Source organism: uncultured Bacteroidales bacterium (assembly GCA_946407715.1). The sequence continues at coordinate 1,437 of CAMJPH010000059.1, forward strand.
GTCCATTATTTATTGGAAGCCAAAAAGTTGGGCGACATATTGGTGGTTGGATTAAACAGCGATGACTCTGTCAGAAGATTGAAGGGACCATCGCGTCCTATTAATGGGGAAAAGGAACGCGCTTTCGTGCTGGCAGCACTCAGTTGCGTGGACTATGTCGTTTTATTTGAAGAAGATACGCCGAAAAACCTCATCAAGACCGTGCGTCCTGACGTGTTAGTGAAAGGCGGCGACTACGCCCCGGATCAGATTGTCGGGGCAGACTTCGTGAGACAAAACGGGGGAACCGTCACCACCATCCCGTTTGTGGAAGGTTTCTCCTCCTCCCAAATCATTGAACAATTAAAAACCATATAAATGAAGAAATTAACCATTATCCTATTGTCTTTTTTCGCCACTGCTTTGATGGCACAAAATCCGGATGTCACCGCCTATTCACAAAACATCGCCTTGTCAGACACCTTGAACACCCGTCAGGAAATCTCAAGACAATTGGCCCCATACCCGTCCATATCAGAAAGCTTCGAGATTCCCGCATACAGCTTGTACCAAAAATATTGGGACACTTCAAATCTGCGGAGCAAGATACTGGAAATCCCCTTCTCCAACGACCGCCTGATGCTGATGTTAGTGCAGGACGCAAACAATCCGTTCGTTATGCCGTGCCAGTTCGACAAAATCCGCACCGCCTATGGCGAAACGAAAAACGGCAGCTTCCATCCCGGCATCGACCTCAAGACCGAGCCGCAGACATTGGTCAAGAGCTGCTTTGACGGCGTGGTGCGCATGACCAAAAGCTATGGCGACTACGGGGTTACCGTGGTTGTGCGCCACTACAACGGGCTGGAAACCGTGTATGCCCACTTGGACAAGGTAAGCGTGAAACCCAACCAAATCGTCAAGGCCGGACAGGTAATCGGACAGACCGGCACTTCCGGCAACACCAAGGAGTGCATCCTTCACTTTGAAACCCGCTTCCTGAACGAATACTTCAATCCCGAATTAGTCATAGATTTTGAAGAAGAGAATGTGCTGCAGAACAATATGGCGCTGATGTCCCACGACTTCAACATCCTGCCCTTGACGGATGTGGGAAACTGGAAACCCTCTGTGCCAAAGCCAAAGGCTGACACACCAGACATCCAACCAGAAAAGACACAGCCTGTTAAGACAGAAGAGAAACCTCAACCCAAAATATCAGGTCTGGATCCAGACGCACAATCTCCCGAAATAACAGAACACCGCGTCCCTTCCGAACAGTCCCGCAGCTTGGATCCGGACGCACAATCCCCTGAAATATCCGGGAAAAACGTGCCACAAGAGAAGCCGAAACCTCAAGCTCAGGCTTCCGAACCCGTGTATCATACGGTTATTGCTGGAGAAACCCTTTACAAAATTGCGGCGAAATACCACACAACCGTTGACAAAATACTATCCCTCAACAATTTGAAGAATGCTGATAAAATCGCAGAAGGACAGAAATTGCGAGTGAAATAACAGTAGAGACGCGATATTTTGCGTCTCTACAATGGTGAAATTTGGAAAAATACGAAATTACGCTTCGGAAGGAATCGTCTCCTTCTCTTCTTTGAACGCGAAGATGAACGCCACCGCGACAAAAAGGGCATAACCAGCAAACAAAAACCACACTGTTTTCCAATCTCCCATAAGAAAATGTCGTGTTCCGGCAGCTGTCTCCACCGCTTGCCATGTGCAGAAGTGGTTCACCACCATTTGCGCAACCAAAGTGCCGATTGTGGCGCCTATTCCGTTGGTCATCAACATGAAGAGTCCTTGGGCGGAAGAACGTATAGAGGCATCCGTTTCCTTATCCACAAACAAAGAACCGCTGATATTGAAGAAGTCGAATGCCACACCATAGACAATCATAGAAAGAATGAACAGCCACACTCCTGGGCCTGGATTGCCGACCCCAAAGAGGCCAAACCGCAACACCCAGGCGAACATCGCAATCAGCATCACTTTCTTAATACCGAACTTTTTAAGACAAAAAGGAATCAACAAGATACATAAGGTTTCTGAAATCTGAGAAAGGGAAACCAACATGTTGGCATGTTGGACACCGAAGGTGTTGGCATATTCCGGTTCCGCTCCAAAACTCGAAATAAACGGGTTGGCAAATCCGTTGGTGATTTGCAGAGAAACACCGAGCATCATCGAAAAAATAAAGAAAACAGCCATCTTCTTTTCCTTAAACAGAGAAAATGCTTTAAGTCCCAATGCTTCAGCCATAGACTTGTGTTCGCCATTTTTCATAATGGGGCAGTCGGGCAATGTGAAAGAATAAGCAGCCAATATTATGCCGATGCCGCCACTGACGATGAATTGTTTGGCACTTTCTTGTAAACCAAGAAGGTCAACCATCCACATGGAGCAAATAAAACCAATTGTTCCAAACACCCGAATAGGAGGGAATGCTTTCACAGTGTCAAGACCTGCTTTATCCAATGCATTGTATGCCACAGCATTTGACAATGCTATTGTGGGCATATAAAATGCAACCCCAATAGAATATAAGGTAAACAATGTGCCGAATTGGACAGCACTTCCAGCGGAAAGCCCGTACGCTCCTGCAGAAATCATAGCTGCGCCTGATATGGCATGGCTGATACCCAACATCTTTTGTGCAGGAATCCAACGATCAGCCACAATACCCAGCAGGGCAGGCATAAAAATGGAAACTATTCCTTGTATAGAGTAAAATAGTCCGATGTGACTTCCCATTCCATAAGGACCCAAATAGCGTCCCATACAGGTCAAATACGCCCCCCAGACTGCAAACTGGAGGAAATTCATAAGAATGAGTCTGAATTTTATATTCATATCTTACTGGTTTATAAGTTTAAGTTTAAGTCTAAGTTTAGGTTTAAGTTTATGTCTGTGTCTAAGTCTATGTCTATGTCTATGCCTAAGTCTATGTCTAAGTCTATGTCTAAGTCTAAGTCTAAGTCTAAGTTTTAAGTTCACTTCACTTTGAAATCAAACAAACACTCATCTTCAAGATATCCCTGAAGGTGGTCGTTGATATGTACAGGTCCCACTCCGACCGGCGTTCCTGTAAACAAAATGTCCCCCATCTTCAACGTCATAAAGCGGGAAACATACGAGATGAGCGTGTCAATGGAGAACAGCATCTCTCTGGTGTGCCCGGATTGCACCTTCTCGCCGTTCAGCAGCAAATGAAAATGCAAATCCTGCAGATCGGCGAATTTCGATTTTGGCACAAATTTCCCCACGACTGCCGATCCGTCAAAGGCCTTGGCAATCTCCCACGGTTCGCCCTCGGCCATGCACTTTCGCTGGATGTCGCGGGCGGTGAAGTCCACCCCGAGACCGATTTCATCGTAATACTTGTGAGCAAATTTCTCGGAAATACACTTCCCCAACCGATTGATTTTCACGATAATCTCGGTTTCGTAATGCACCTCATCCGAAAAATCGGGCAGGAAAAACGGGCGGTTGCAGCGGGTGATGGCCGATTCCGGCTTCAGGAAAAAAACAGGCTGCGACGGAACCGCATTGTGCAGTTCCGCCGCATGTGCCGCATAATTCCGCCCTATGCAAATAAACTTCATGCCGTTTAAAAGAAATTGATGTTCAAAGCTATCTCCACACAGCCGAGGTTGGCGCGTTGGTCAACCTTGCTCAGACTGTTCTGAGCCATCCCCTTTCCTTTGAAATAGTTGGTGATACCTTGTATGTAGTTGACCATCAGCCCTGCACGCATGTTCCGGGTAACGGAATATTCAAATCCGAGCCCTGCAATAAAAGACTCCCGCAACAAAGCCGCTTCTTCAGAAGTCACTCTTTGGCGAGACCATGTCTCGTTCCCGATCAAATAGCTGTCGATATTGGAAGCTTTTAAATTGAAGCTATGCAACAATCCGGCATTACCGCAGATAAAGAAATTGTTGATGGAACCCGTCTTTAACGTAATCATCGTAGGAATAGTGAGATACGTGGACCGATAAGTTCGCTGCGTGAGCGTGCTGTCCGCAATCATAAAAGATCCGAATGGGATATTGTCCAAAAATTCCATTTTCCCGCCGCGATGTTCTACAAAAAAGCCTGTGGAAAAATAGAAACTTTTCTTCTTGGTAAGGTTGACGTTCAAATTCAGCCCATAGCGAAGCCCTATCACCACACCGTTTTTCTCATATCCTTCAGTATGGTCATACATCCAGTCAAAGGCTTGCCCAAAAGTAATTCCGAAATTGAGACGAGACCCGTTGCACGGATCTTTGATATAGGTGGAGGACATCCTCGGGTTTTGGTATGGATTTTGAGTTTGGGTTCTGTCTCTGCTCTTGTTTCCATTTACGTTATCATTCTGCGCGTTGAGAATCATCATACTTGCGCACACCATAACGGTTAATAGCAGCATTTTCTTTTTCATATACGTTGGTTTTAATTTGAAACAGCAAAAATACATTTTTTCCCAAACCGATTGTTTCCTAAAATTCTGTATTTTTGCCGTGATTATTATTAACAAAAATATTAGAACCATGAATGATCAAAACTTTGTAAATCAAAAGCTTAAATTTGTTGAAGAGCTGATACTCCATACAGATGCGCATGTTTTTCTGACGGGAAAGGCGGGTACGGGAAAGACCACTTTCCTGAAAAGTCTGCCCATGAAGACCGCCAAACGGATGGTGGTGGTGGCTCCGACAGGTGTGGCGGCCATCAATGCCGGCGGTCAAACCATCCACTCCTTTTTCCAACTGCCTTTCGGCCCCCAAGTGCAGGAAAACCCTCAAAGTCCTCCGTCCGGAAACAGTTTCCAGTCGCGGGCATTAGCCTCCCAATTCCAGAAAATCAGAAAGAAAAAGCTGGATCTTATGCGTGCCCTCGACCTGCTCATCATCGATGAAATCAGTATGGTGCGGGCGGATGTGTTGGATGCGGTGGACAGCGTGCTGCGCCGCGCCCGCCGGTCCACGAGACCTTTCGGCGGCGTGCAACTGCTGATGATTGGCGATGTACACCAGCTGGCACCTGTGGCGAAACCAGAGGAATGGGAAATACTGGCTCCTTACTATGACACCACCTACTTTTTCGGAAGCCGGGTACTCCGAAACACGCCTTACCTCTGCGTGGAATTAGACCACATTTATCGCCAGCACGATACGGATTTCATCCAAATATTGAACAAGGTGCGTGACAACAAAATGGATGCGGAATGCGTCCGCGTGCTGAACACCCGCTATCTGCCGGATTTCACCCCGAACGACGATGACGGGTACATCACCCTGACCACGCACAACTACCAAGCCGACAGCATTAACGAAAGCAAACTGAATGTACTGAAAAGTAAAAGCTTGATTTTCAATGCGAACATTGACGGCATTTTCCCAGAAAGCCTCTACCCGACCCGAGAAACGCTGGAACTGAAAGTCGGGGCGCAAGTGATGTTCATCAAAAACGACCCGGAACCGGAAAAAGCCTACTTCAACGGGAAAATCGGACGGCTGACCGATTATGACGAAAAAACGGGCACTGTGGAGGTCCTCTGCGGCTCGGAACGGATCAACGTGCCCAAAATCCGATGGTCGAACATGGATTACGTGCTCAACGAGGAGACCCAGGAGGTGGAAGAGGTGGAAATCGGCAGTTTCACACAGATTCCCCTGCGGTTAGCGTGGGCAGTCACCATCCACAAAAGCCAAGGCTTGACTTTCGACAAGCTGATTGTGGACGCAGGGAAAGCCTTTGCACACGGACAAGTGTATGTGGCACTGAGCCGCTGCACTTCGCTGGAAGGTCTCGTGCTGAAGACCAAAATCACATCCAACGCACTGGTCAGCGACTACAAGGTTGACTGCTTTGTGGGGCAAATGCCCGAAAGAGAACCCTCCAAGGAGAAATTGGAAAAGCTGCGCCAACAGTATGAACTGGAAAATTTATTGGAGCTTATTGATTTTCAGCAAATTTATAAGAGCTTTAGCAAAATTGTCGGCATCGTGCTGGCCTCCAAGAAACTGTTTGAGGAATCACTGGTTCGGCATCTGATAGGCAGATTGGACCAAATACAACACGAGTTGTGCGATGTAGGGAATAAATTCGCAAAACAACTTCTTTCACATCAGCAAGACAATCCTGTTTGTGCAGATAACCAGCCGTTGCAGAGTCGGTTGAAAAACGCGTCTGCCTATTTCAAGGAACATCTTAATGCCGCCGTCAGCGGGATTTTCGACCTGCCGTTCAAGACCGACAACAAAGCGGTGAATGAGCAGGTTTCCGAAGCCTTGAAAAGTCTGAACACGGAAATCTCCGTCAAGGAAAGCTGTTTGGATGCGTGTACGGATGGCTTCAGTGCGGAACAGTACCTGCGGACGAAAGCCTCCGCTGCCCTGAAAGCAGAAAAGAGCAGCAATCAGCCCGTTGCCATCAAGGATGACATGATGGAAAAAAGCACCCTTTACAAGGCATTGGTTGCCTGGCGCGCCGCAAAAGCCGAAGAAGAGGATGTCCCGCTTTTCCAGATCGCACCCAATCAAACCCTCAAAGGCATCGCCCGCGAGAAGCCCGTTTCCACAAACGCACTTAAGAAAGTGGACGGGATGGGAACGAAACGTGTCAAACGCTATGCCGAGGAAATCGTCACCATTGTGCGGAAATACGCCGACAATCCGACGGATATGCCGGACGATACGTACGCGCAGCCGACAAAGAAGAAAGGGCAAACCTATCAAACCACCAAAGAAATGCTGGACAAAGGGATGAGCGTGGAGGCGATTGCCGAAGAGCGCAAGATGGCTGTCAGTACTATCCACGGACATCTTTCACGGCTGGTGGAAGAAGGCTTTTTCGATGCCGACCGTTTTGTGGATAAGGAGAAATGCGACACTATAAAGGAATATTTTGAATCTGTGGATGATACCAGCCTCAGCAGCGCCAGGGAAGTTTTAGGCGATGAATACGAGTTTTGGGAACTGCGCACCGTGCTGGCGGAACTGCAGCGGAAACACAGTGACTAATTTTTTTCGTCATTGCCTTTGGTGTTTTTTAAGAAAGGCAAAAGTACGAAAAGATGAGACGTGAGACGTATGACTTATGACTTAAGACTTTGGAGAGGAAAGGGGGACAATAGTGTCTCATTTTTCGTGGCACTCCACAAAATAATACATCTGAATGCCATATTCCGGTAAATATTGCCCAACGGTATCTCGTGAGCTCCAGTAGGAACAATCCATGACGGATTCGTGAGTGTAAATATTCGTTGCCACTGGGTAATCCTGAACACTGTCTGCTAAAATGGTGTCAATGATGTCAGACGTTGTATATGACACACATTTACATGTGTGAAATTTCCCGCACCCCGTCGCCATCATCGCGATAACTGTCAAAATAACATAAAAAATCTTTTTCATCATATTATTCATCGTTAATTCATCGTATCATTCATTATCGTCCGATTCCAGGGCTCCGCTTCACTCCACCTTGGACTAAAATACGACGGGCCTTCAGCCCTTTTAGAACATTTATAATTCATCATTCTTAATTTAAAACGCGTATCCGATTCCTCCCGAGACAATCCCCTTGATGCCGAATCCGGTTTCAAACGTGCCGAAGAACCGTTCGCCGCCAGCGCGAATGCCAAAGGCGGTAAGCTGGAAGGTCGGATACACTTTTTGGATATTCTCCCAATAGAACGACTCATACGGATCGGCATAAAATACATTCCCAAAAAACAAAGTAGCTCCAGCTGCAAGAGCGGAATAGAGTGTCATGTGTGGGCGGTTGAAATAAGAAAACCGTAGTTCAGGCATTAGCGATATGCAATGCATCCACCGCTTATTATATACTCGATAGGCGTAATCTGTTTGGTCTTTGTAGTAGGCGTAGTTCCCCATTGCGCCTACCCAAAACCACTTGGCCAACCGATAGTGGTAATTGAGCGAAAAGACCGGGGTGGCCCTCCAAGCGTGACCGACGGCAGACCAATTGCCATCTTCATGTTCTTGTTCAAAATCCATATCTGGCACGCGCTTGTTCTTTTCTTGTAGCAGCATAATCCCTAACGGATCGCCAACCTCAAATCGGACTTCATGTCGGTGGTGCATCCCGTCGAAAGTGCTCCAGTGCGGTTGCGCTTGCATCCGCTTCCGATGCTTGTCGAAGCTTTGGATGTATGCGATTTGAAAATAGAGGTGGTTGTTACGGTGGGAGGATTTGATACGTTCTCCTGTAGGTGTGGGAGCTACCCACCATTCTGTTCCTTGCATAAAATTAGAGGTAGCCGCATTCAAACCGACGGCAAAGCGCAGAAAATCTTCATGAGGAAGCCGATAGTAGAGTCCGGCATCCAACAAAATATCGGCATAGAACAGATTCCTGTTATAAACACAATAGCTGCTCAATTCACTGTTGCTCTGAGTCTCAATGTCTCCTTCTGTAGCGGAAAAACCATACACAAAAGCACTGGAAGGTGTCCGTATCCTGGCACCTGCGCTAACGGTGAACAGGAGATTGTCACGTATTGGGTAATGGAATTCGAATTTCAATGGCACAGACAAGCCATATTTTGCTTTATACAGCCTTGTATATGAAGGCTGTGTTCCATTATGGAGAGAAGGCGTTATGGTTTCATAGAAGCCAGTGGTGCCGATGTTCAGTGCGGCTGACACTCCGAAATAGTTCGCGAAATGGTAAGAAAATTCTACTCCTGCGTGAAACCCAGGTAGAAGAGGGGAACGAGAGCGAGGGCGTTCACCAAATCCTTCTTCATTCACTTCTTGATAAACAATGGGTTCTATCAAATCATACTGGATAGTATAACCAAGGTGGAACCCGTTCATCGGGCTGTTGTAGAGATGGGTCTTATGCTTTTTTGGAGGATCATGCGGCTTCCTTGCCGCATTGCTGTCCGTCTGTGCCGGCGACATCGCGTTGAGTCCTAAGATGATCAGTCCGGCCAATCCGTATTTCTTGATGCTGTCCATACTTGAAAACGTTTGCTGTTCATCTTTAAAGACGCGGTTTTCCCAAAAAGTTACGGTCTGTTGCAGCAGCTTTTCCTTCAATGAGTCCGTAAGCGACAGATTGTCAACATATTCCGAACTGTAGAAGAGTCGCTCGAACTCTTCACTGCGGAGGTAGTCGGCGATGTTCAGGGTGTCGTGGACGCGCACGGTGTCATACACGGTGACGGTGTCGTAGGTCACGGTCTCGCGCTCCACATACACGGTGTCGCGGTGCTGGGCCGAGAGTGTCCCTATGAGGACGAAAAACAGGAGGGTGAAGAAGAGGTCTCTAATCATGGTGCTGCATAAGGAAAACGGTGTCGGTGACGGTGATGGTGTCGTGCAGGACGACGGTGTCGTGCAGGACGACGGTGCGGGTGACGGGAATCTCGCGGGTAATGACCACCGGAGCAGCATCTTGCGTCTGATGTAGAGACGTGCCATGGCGCGTCTCCACGGGTTTCGAGGTGACAGTTGCCGCAACCGTAGTATCCGAAATCGGGTTTTGTTCCGCTTTCTCCGGTTGTAGAGACGTGCCATAGCGCGTCTCTACGGGAGATATTGTATTTTTCCCCGGTGTGTTCCGTACCATCTGCCACACGCAGACCCCTCCCGCGACGGTGGCGGCAGCGGCTATCAGAGCGGCGGTTTTGTGGGTGGCAAGGGTTATTCCCGCACTGGCGGGCGAGGCGGCGACGGCGGAGCGGATTTCCGATTCCGACAACCGGTGTGCGGGCGACATCCGCAGCTGCGACAGTTCGGAACGATAGAGCCGGTCGAGGTGGTGGGCGGAATTTCGTTTCATCATGAATAGAAGTGCAATCATAAGCAGTCCTTTCTTTTTGGATTCTTTTTCTTGGGCTTTGGCGGCGAGTAACTGTTGCAGGCGCGTTCGGGCACGGAGGAACAGCTGCTTGGAGTTGGTGACGGAGATATCCATCAGGTCGGCGATGCGCTGGTGCGGCACACGGTCAAGGGCGTGGAGGTTGAATACAATGCGTTGTCTTTCAGATAATTGCTGTATGGTTTCCAACAGTTCCTCCTTCGTGAAGTCGGGCTGTTCGACAAGTTCTTCCTCACTGTCGGGCAGGTCGGCGGTCAGTTCCTCCTCCAACGGCACAGTTTCCGGTCGCGTGCGCAGGTAGGAGATGCACCGGTTGACCGTGATGCGGGTCAGCCACGCGTCGAAGGAGTCCATCACCCGGCAGGTGTCGGCTCGCTCGATGGCCTTCAAAAATGCCTCGTGCGCGAGATCCTCCGCCGTTTGCCGCTCCCCGACATACCGGTAGCAAAGCCCCACCAATCGCTCGATGTGCTGCTCATACTTCCGTGACCAAAACTTCACCTTGTCCATTCCGCCTTTTGCCTATAATAACAAGACGCAAAAATACAAAAAGGTTACGGTGCGGTGAATGTCCTTGTGTTGTCTTTTTTGTAAATGTCTTCGGCACACGTTATTACATCTTTCTAAGTTACAAGACTTAAGACTTAAGACTTGAGACGTTGGGGTTTGTCGAATCTGTTTCTTCTACAGAAAAAGTCACAAGTCACAAGTCACAAGTCACAAGTCTCAAGTTTCACGTTTCCGTTTGGCCCTTTTTCGTACTTTTGCGTCTTTATTATAAAACAGCGAAAAATGCAGGCAAAACAGTTTTGGACGAAGGCGTACCAGCGGAACATCGCGAAGATGGTCGGGATGTGCTGCCGTTATGTGGGCGACCGCGCGGTGGCCGAGGACCTCGCGCACGAGGCATTCCTCAAAGCCATCGAGAAGTCCGGAACCTATCGTCGCCTCGGCAGTTTCGACGGCTGGCTGATGCGCATCAACCTCAACACCACGATGGATTACCTGCGGCGGCAACCGACATTTTTGTCGATGGATGACGATACTGTGGGGTCGCGATTTATTGCATCCGCATCCGATGTTGTAGAGACGTGCCATGGCGCGTCTCTACAGGACGAACCTGATGAAACCTGTATCTCCGAATCCGACCTCACCGAATCCGAAATCCTCGATGCCATCTGCGCCCTGCCCGAGAAACAACGGGCCGTTTTCAACCTGTATGTTTTTGAGAACCAATCTCATGCGAAAATCGCGGAAGCGTTGCAAATCGGGGTGCGCAGTTCCAAACGCTACCTCTCGGAGGCGCGGGCGCAGCTGCAAATCGCCCTGAACAACCTTGTCCGCCACAAAAAATCTGGACTTATGATACTGCTCCCCTTTCTCCCTTGGAAATCGCACGCTATCGACCGTCTCTGCCGTGCGAAGCTGAAACATCTGGCGTTGTCGCCTGCCACGCCGTCGCCCTTGTCCGCCGTCAACTGGACCGCAGCCCCGAAGCCGGGTGTCTGGATGGCCGTCACCGCCGCGAAAGCCCCCGTCATCGCCACGGGCGTGGTCGCCACCGCCGTGACAGGCTCCGTCATTGCATGGCAGGCGCAACCCGCACCCACACCCGCTGACCCGACCCCGCAGAAAACGGTGGTAACCACGTGTGTTGCAACCGATTCCGCAATCGTTAATGCCGATACCGCCGTTGTAGAGACGCAATGCATCGCGTCCGCCATTCCTGCGTCCGCCGCCGAACCCCCATATCCTGAACAGCAAGTAAAAGGAACCGAATTATCTGTTTCACCATTGCCCGAAACGCCCGTATCCAACGTAGTAGGGACGTTTCATGAAACGTCTCTACCTTCGCATCATAGCCTGAAGAAGTTCGAGCGCAACGGCTTCTACGGTCTCAAGGACGCACACGGGACCGTGGTCGCATATCCGAAATACACGGACATACAGCCGTTTGACGAATACCGGACCGGCTGGGCAATGGTGGAGATATTCGGGTTCAAGGGGTTTGTCGATAGCACCGGCAAGGAGGTGGTCGCCCCGCAATACGACGACATCGGCAAGTTCGGGCGGTATCGCGACGGCTGCGCGTTGGTGCAAAAGGGCAGATTCTACGGTTTCATCGACACCACCGGCAAAGAGGTAGTGCCGGTGACGCACAAAAGTTCCATCTAATTCCCTAATCATACGTCCAAAGTCAAAAATCACAAGTCAAAAGTCACACGTCAAAAAATCCAAATCCAATGAAAAAGTTAACATTATTTTTTGCCATTATCCTGACCATTATTACCTTGAATGCACAGGAGAGAATTGTGGGCAGCGGAAAGACAGTGGTTCAAGAGCGGAAACTTGCGGCATTCACCTCAGTCAGCCATCTTTCCTCCACGTTCAATATCACCATAAAGCAGAGCAATGTGTCCAAGGTCATTGTGACAGCAGATGACAACTTGATTGACTATATCCTCACCGAGGTGTCAAACGGCACCCTCACCGTTTCAGTGAAACCCGAGATTTCCTACAGCGAACCGCATGTCACCATTACCGTCTATACGCCACACTTGAACGAAGTGGTTATGAAAGGCACAGGCAACGTGACAGTTCTTTCTGTCAAGGAAGACCATTTTACCGTCACTTGTAAGGGTACTGGCAGTTTCAAATGCGATTGTTTAGTGGCCTATAAGGATTTGGTCTTGCAGAGCAGCGGCACTGGAAAAATCGATGTGTCGTATTTATGTCGCAAATCTTTGACAATCATAAACAGGGGTACCGGCAGTATCAAGACAAAGGTGTTGCAAGACGGGACGGAGCAAGTGAATGTTCAGAATGCCGGCACTGGCACAATCACGATGGAAGGACTGTCAGTCAGTCAGTTGTCTTTGAAAAACACGGGCACAGGCTCTGTTTATCCGAAAGGGAAAGCTGAAAACCTGACATTGGAAAACGATGGCACGGGCCACATCAAGGCGGACAGGCTGACAGCGCAGACTGCACACATCATCCACAAGGGAGTCGGCAGTATCAGAGCGCATGTCACGGGAACGACCTATCTCACGAAGACAAGCAAACTTGGCACTGTCAAAATCACTGGCGGCGGGAAAATTATTAAAGAGTAACCTTGTTCTCTTGCGGGCCGGAGATTCCGCCGGCTCCTATCGTCGCCTGGCGGAATGGTGCATCATGTTTGGGGTCAAAAGGGGAAAAAGATGGGCGGCGGCCGAAAGTTTTTTGGCTAAGGCACTCACTCCCCCGCCGCCCATCTTTTTCCCCCTCCCGTGCCCGACAGTGCGCACCATTCCGCCGCGAACGAAGTGAGCGAGCGGAAACTCCAACGAAACATTTAAAAATCCAAATACAATGAAAAAATCAGCATTTACCATCGTAATCTTATTGTCAGTCAGTGCGTTGTTTGCGCAAATGAACGTCACCGCAAGCGGGGATGTCATCACGAAGGAATACAACCAACAACCCTTCACCGCCGTGGACATCCGGTTCGTGGGGGATGTGGTGATCCATCAAGGACCCGTTCACAAAACCACGGTGACAGCGAACGAAAATGTGATACAATATGTCCATTTCCGCGTGGAAAACGGGAAATTGTTTGTCTATACGGATGATAATTTGTCTTTCTTTAAGGTAAAAACCCTTCTCGTGGAGATTTATACACCCAAGATGGAGGAATTGTCCGTATGTGGTGCCAAAAATACAAGAATAGAAAAGAAAATAGGGAAAAATACTTACACACGCGGCGCGGGTGACGTGACGGTGGAAGGGAGAGACGAGTCACAACTGACTGTCATGAACATAGGAAGTGCCAACTGCACTTTGAAATGCATGAAGATTGAAAAATCTTTGGAACTGCACAACAAAGGCGCGGGCGACATCATCGTCCCCGTCTCCGATGCCATCAAACAAGAGACTTTGCTCATCAACAACTCGGGCGCTGGCGATGTGAAAGTCATGGCCAGTTCCACCAGTAGTTCATTGGTTGTCAATAACATAGGGCCAGGTGATGTTTCGGTGAACCTGATGAGCATCCCTACCGAAGAACTGATTCTTCAGAATAGAGGCGCGGGGGACATTAAAATGCAAAATATCACGGCAAAAAGGATAGAGCTGCGGAACCAAGGCCCGGGTGATATGATGCTAATGAACGGCAAGGCGGAAGAGATGACGCTGGAAAACACAGGTGCCGGCACGGTTAACACGCAACTTCTGAAAGTCACAACTGCACACATCACGCACGCCAGTGTCAGCTACATCATCGCCACTGTAACGGGTACCGCTTATCTTACCGACAAGTCCGAACTCGGGAGGGTCACCATTCATGGTGGTGGGAAAATCATTGAAGAGTAATGTTGTCCTCTTGCGAGTCGGAGATTCCGCTGGCTCCTATCGTCGCCTGGCGGAATGGTGCATCATGTTTGGGGTCAAAAGGGGAA
>CAMJPH010000060.1 GCA_946407715.1 uncultured Bacteroidales bacterium
CGGATTTGAGGAACTACATTGTGGATAATTATGAGCATGAGGATTATGAAAAAAAGGAATAAGGATGCCTATATTACTACCCCGCCCTTCGGGCACCCCTTCTAAAACAGAAGGGGAATTCGCCCGCCCGGCACAGTGTGCCGTGGCCGGAAATAGTGCACGAGAGTGTTGACATCGCCAACAATACCACAGTGGCAGCAAAAAGCTTTTTTCTGAGATACTTATGAATGGAAAACAAACATGCGAAACTTAAATCAAAAATATATGAGAGTACATTTTATCGCTATTGGGGGCAGCGCCATGCATAACCTCGCAATTGCACTGAAAATCAAAGGTTTTGATGTCTCAGGATCGGATGACGAGATATTTGATCCAGCTAAAGGACGACTATCCAAATATGGAATCCTTCCGCAAGACATCGGCTGGCATCCGGAAAAGATCACCTCGGATTTGGATGCGGTCATTTTAGGAATGCACGCTCGCGAGGACAATCCGGAGCTACTGAAAGCAAAGGAGTTGGGACTCAAAATATACTCTTATCCCGAATACCTTTACGAACAAAGCAAAGACAAAATCCGTGTAGTGGTAGGCGGAAGCCACGGAAAAACCACGATCACTTCCATGATCATCCACGTGCTACAGCACCACCATATCGAGTGCGATTACATGGTTGGCGCACAATTAGATGGTTTTGAAGTGATGGTCCGACTGTCCGACACGGCAAAAATGATGATCATAGAGGGAGACGAATATCTCACCTCACCTATTGACCGCCGTCCGAAGTTCCATGTCTATCAGCCGACTATCGGAATTATCAGTGGCATTGCGTGGGATCACATCAACGTTTTCCCCACATTCGAGAACTACGTGCAACAATTCGAGATTTTCGCCAAAATGATTCCGCAGGATGGACAACTGATTTTTTGTCAAGAGGATGCGGAGCTTCAAAAACTTGGCGGAAGAATCACAAACACAACTTGCAAGCCATACGGCATCCATCCTTACTATATTAAGGACGGGATCACCTACCTCAAGACTGACGGACAGCCCGTGCCGCTGCAGATATTCGGCAAGCATAATCTGATGAACATCAACGCAGCTCGCCTCGCCTGCAACGCATTGGGATTGAGTGATGCGCAGTTCTACGAAGCTATCGCCAGTTTCAAGGGGGCTTCAAAGCGTTTGGAGTTAGTCGCAAAGAACGAACAATGTGCTGTATATAAGGATTTTGCCCATTCGCCCTCCAAACTCAAAGCCACCATCAACGCCGTGCGCGAGCAGTACCCAGACCGTAAATTGGTGGCCTGTATGGAGTTGCATACCTTCAGCAGTCTTACAGAAGAATTCCTGAAACAATACCGACATGCCATGGATGAGGCGGATACGGCCATCGTGTATTACTCCCCCGCCGCCGTGCAGCACAAAAAACTACCACCCATCTCCCCCGACATGATATTCGAGGCTTTCCAACGCAAGGATTTGCAGATTTTCAACGATTCCAACGAACTGAAAAACAGCCTATTAAATATGGATTGGCATCATTGCGTACTGCTTTTGATGTCATCTGGTAATTTTGATGGAATTAATTTGAACGAATTCGGAGAAAAAATTGTACTTTTGCCCGCTTAAAAATAAAGAAAGAAAAGATTTCAAAAAATAAAAACAAACAACAAAAATAATTGACAATGAAAAAGTTAAGCTTATTATTGTTAGCAGTTTTAACTTGTCTGGTTTGTCTTGCGCAACCGGAAATCAAGTTTGAAAACACAACCTGCGACTTCGGCAAAATCAAAGAAGAAGGTGGCAAGGTGACCGGCAAGTTCATCTTCACCAACGTCGGCAACCAACCTTTAGAATTGACCAACGTACGTCCCGGATGCGGCTGTACGGCGGCAAACTACACCAAAGGGGCCATTGCTCCTGGCGAACAGGGCTATATTGAGGCTACATACAACCCTTACAACAGACCCGGTGCTTTCAACAAAAACATCCGAGTGACGACCAACGAACCCCGTTTTACGGAAAACGACAAAGCCACGCCTCACATGATTTTCATCAAAGGCGAGGTCATCAAACGCCCCCCTACAGAGTTTGAGAAAGCTGGATATACCAAGTCTG
The DNA here is from genome assembly GCA_946407715.1 of uncultured Bacteroidales bacterium. The sequence goes on from CAMJPH010000060.1 coordinate 2,119, forward strand.
CCGGCATGTTGCGCATCAAAGAACCCGATGTCGCCCACAACTTATTGAACACCCAAGTTACTATCGACACATTCTATGTTCGCAATTTCTGGACAAAACCTGTCACTTTCACCCTTGAGAAAAAGTACGATTTCATTTCTGAAATCTATCGTAGCTTTGGAGCAGAACTTCTGCCCGGCCAAGAAGGTTTCTTCGTTTTGAAATACGATGCCGCAAGCCGCAACACCTTCGGTCAAGTGAAAGATATTGTCACGTTCCAAACCAACGACTCCATCGAACCCGTGAAGCGTGTCCATTATGCAAACAACATCCGTGAGGATTTCTCTAAACTGACCGCAAAACAGTTGAAAAACGCCCCTGTATGCGAAATTTCCACGGACTCTATCGGCATGGGTAATTTCCAAAAGAACACCACGAGATCCGAGGTGATACGTGTATCGAACACCGGCAAATCGCCGCTGATTATCAGAAGCTTAGAATCCAGCGTCCCGATGTTCAGCGCAAAAGCTAACATCACGACCATCCCTGTCGGCGGCACTGCTGAAATCAACGTCACATTCAAGGCTCCCGGTCGCGCCAGCACCCAAAACGCCACGTTGGACATCATCACAAACGATCCCGCCAATCCGGTTCGCACAGTGAAGCTCTCTGCGAAAATTTTGTAGTAATCATATAGATAATAATGTCAAAAAAAACACCGCGAAATTTTGCGGTGTTTTTTTTGACATTATTTCAAGGAAAGAATTATCGTCTCAAAACAACCGGCTGTGTCCTTTTTCTATCTCCTCGTCCGTCGGGACCATCCGTGTTATCGTGTCCACGTCAATGACAATCGGTTTACCATGAATGACTTTTCTTGTGACCTTAGATGTATCTTTCGAAAAGCTACGAGGTTGCTCAACAGTTTTATCTGTATTTTTGTGAGAAACAGAACGTAACCCCTTTGGGAGCGCCTGCATTTTTTCTACTGCAAGTGTGTCTTCCGCAACATCACCTGAAACATTCTGCACCGTCAATCCAGAATCTACCGCAGGCACCACTGATTGTGAAGGCTGATTGGGAGGAAATGGTGCTTGATGTCCTTGTTTAAGCAGAATGAAAGTGCCGACCGCCACAATGGAGGCTGCACCTACCACCCAATATTTCACAGCCCCGCCGTGCAGGCCTGTCTTTCGTTTGTACTGCCTCCAAGCTGCCTTAACGTAAGGGTAGGAGGCTTGTTCCGCTTTTTCTTTAATCAGTTTGTCAAAATCCGTCATATCATTCATTGTCATACAGTTTTATAGATTCCATGAGGCGACATCTGGCCTGATTCACATGCCATGCAGACGTGTTTTCCGAAATGTCTAACTGTTGGGCGATTTCGCGATGCGAGAACCCCTCGAACACGAACATGTTGAACACAACCCGTGTAACCGGCGGCAACTGCTGTATTAATCCGACAATTTCCTCCGAAGAAATCTTCGAAATGGCATCGTTCACATTGTAATCCGGAAAATGAGAATCTTGAACATCGTCAATGTCCACCAGATTGACATTCTTGTCATACTTACGCCGGTAATCCAGTGCGGCGTTGCACACCACACGTTTCAGCCACGCCTCAAAAGAACCTGAGTTTTCATATTTGTCAAGGTTAGAAAACACTTTCAAGAAACCTTCGCTGAGCATGTCGGCGGCCTCGTCCGTACTCCCGGCATAGCGCATGCATATACTCATGGCTGCACCATAGAAATACTTGAAGAGCTTATGTTGCGCACGACTACTGCCATTACGACAGTCTTGAACCCACTGCAACACTTCCGACTGCTCTTTCATATATACAAACGTATTTTAGAAACCGAATCTTGGGTGAAAACAAAAATTATTTCAAAAATTTGAAACCAAGCGAAACAAGAATGGTATTGGCCAATTGTGTCTGGGTGACGGTCGTGACCGAATTACGGAAATTATCCGCAGCTATGCAATAACTCACATCGAAAACAAACCGCCAAACGTCAATTCCAAGACCGACTTGCCCTCCCCACTGCAGAGCCCCTGCTTTCCAATCGGTGCCAACCACATTGTCGGAGATTCTGAAATTAAAGCGAGGACCTAGTGTAAAGTGGAATTTGAAATTTTCCTTGTTTATGAAATGGAAACCCAACAATAAGGGGACTGCGATAGTGTGCTGTCGCAGTTTCGCATTGGTGGAAATCTCTTCTATGACATTCTCTTTGAACGTGGAATTACTGAGCACATAATTCACTTCAGGCTGAAAAAAGAGCTTGTTCCCAAGTCTCAAAAAAGCACCAGCTTCCATTCCAAAATCCAAATTTGTGAGATTCATATAATTAGTCATGTTGCCAGCCGCCTTTATGCCCAAAGCCACTTGAGCCTGAACTTTACAGACGGTAAACGTATTCAACGCTACGAAAAACACGAACAGAGGCAGGGCGAATTTCATCGGGAGACTTTTCATCTTTGCTGTTCTTAAATTTCAAATGAGAAAAGATAACGCACAACCAATCACTTTATTGTACGAAAATTCCCGCACTATTGGACAACTTACTTATTAAGAGCCAAAGGAAAAGAGTATTGCGGGAGGAAAAGAATCTTATAGACTTTCGGGGAGGCGGTTCCCGATATCACATCATCATGGGTGACCGTCACCTCCGCCACAGGGTTTGCCATCGTTGCCTGACGGACACACACATCCGCTCTTGGAGATTCCGTGGCAGCCTCGACGAGTGGCAGTGTGGACGAGAATTTCGGATCGTAGAAGCAAACATACTCTTCCCTATCGCCTGAAAAGTCGGGAAACTCTACGCCGTCAATATACAGCATTGACAATTTCTTGTTGTAAATAAACTGGATATTGTCAATGTAGAGCGCGTCCCCTTTCGTTCCCTTCATCACATAACGATTTGTGGTAAAGGAGAACAGCAAGTAGCTTGGCCGACGAGTCCAGTTGTCCAGCGTGGGAATCGGGGCCTGTTCTGCTGTGGCCTTTTGCGGGGAGGCGAATGCCTTGAACGCCTGCTTGTACTGATACCATTGGCCGTTCCCTTTGTCCTGGAAATAGAAAATCGCGGAGGCGATGTCTGACGGCTGGCCGATATCCACAAAATCCCGGAAGTCACAGTCAGTATGCAGATGCGCTTTGGCGGAGGCCGTCACATTTCCTTTCATTTTGAACTTGGCCCAGAAATAGACCGAATCCGGACGAGCGGTGAACTTGTAGGCATATCCGTTCGCCCTGTCGGTGAAGCAATAGTTTTTCGGACTGGAAGCGCCCATCGCCGCCATGCACACGCGCCCACAGGTCAACGCGCCATTGGCAGCGACCCCGATGACCTTGTTGCAGCGGATCACCACGGCGTTTTTCCCGAAACGACCACTGACCCGCTGCAGGGAGGGCTGGTCTCCGCCACTTTTGTTGGAGACGGTGCTGGCGAAGATTCCAGTGGCCTCGTCGTAAGAATGCCATCCCGCAGGAGAGCTGGTCTCGCTGCCAGGCCAGTTTTCAAATCCGGGGTTGGGCGGCTGCGTGACCGACGACTGGCCGTAGCCATAAACGGTTAAGCCCATGCAAATGAGCAGAATCCATAAATTCCGAAAACGATTTAGCATATCCCTTTGATTTCGTTTATGTCAACAATACCCTCACGCCGGCAGAGTGCGGACAAATCGTCCAGCACATTCTTGCCTGCGAGCGGGTCGTTAAAATTCACGGTACCAATCTGCACGGCACTGGCGCCCGCCATCATGAATTCGAGGACATCCTCCGCCGTGTAAATACCGCCAATCCCGATCACGGGAACGCGGACCTGTTTGCAGACCGAATGGACCATGCGGAGCGCGATCGGCTTGATGGCCGCGCCCGACAATCCGGCATAGACGTTGTTGAAGACCGGTTTCCGTTTGCGGATGTCAATGGCCATGGCCTGGAACGTGTTGACTAACGAAAGCGCGTCCGCGCCGGCATCCTCACATGCCTGGGCCATTTCCAGAATGTTCTCCGCATTCGGGGACAGCTTAACTATCAAGGGTTTCTTGCAGACCGCACGCACCTCTTTGACCACATCGTGCGCCACATCCGCTTTGATGCCGAAAGCCATGCCGCCGCTCTTCACGTTCGGGCAAGAGATGTTGAGTTCCAACATGTCAATATCTGCGGAAGAAAGCATCGTCGCACCCGTGATATAGTCTTCCAAACTGTGACCGCCCATATTGGCAATCAGCACATTCCTGAAACGGCGCATCAAGGGAATCTCATTCGCGATGAAATACTCGACGCCCGGATTCTGCAAACCCACGCTGTTCATCATCCCGGAAGCCGTTTCCCAGACCCGTATGCCTTCGTTCCCGTCTTTCGGATGAAGAGTCAGGCCTTTGGAGCAGATTCCGCCCAGACACCCGACATCATACAGTTCATTATACTCTTCGCCGAACCCGAAAGTCCCTGAGGCGGCGATGACCGGATTCTTGAACGGGACTCCCGCAATGTTCACCGACAAATCAACATTTTTCATCTCTATAACAATTTTTATTAAAATTCCATAAATTTGACTGGCAACACAGAATTGAACAATTTCAAAAACAGCCAACAGTCGCTACTGTCCCGACATTTTACTAACCCTACGCACAGCGAAACGCCACACGAAGAAGAAAAAGATCAGGAATCCAACATACAGAATGCCAGCCAACGGACTCACCTCCTGCATCGTATCGGTATCGCCATTGAGGTTGTTAACGTACATCAGCAGGAAATCGTACGTGCCGTGCAAGATGACAGGAATAATGTAAGCCAAGAAAAGATAACGATTTTTGTTTTGGAAGCGGAAGCGGGCCAATGAAAAGAAATAGCCCATGAAGATGGCGAAGAAGAAATGCGCGGGAACAGCAAAGATACCTCGTCCGACCGCCAGTCCCAATCCGCCCTGCATGATATACATCACGTTCTCGATACCCGCAAAGCCCAATCCCACAAACGCGGCATACTCCAAACCATCGTAGTACTCGTCAAAATTGGGATTTTTCCAGATGCAGAGATAAAGCATCAGCAACTTGCAGAATTCCTCAGGGAAAGCCGCGCCGAAAAAAGCCGTGTGGAAGGCGTCCCAACCTGGGGAGCTAAACACTTTGGGGACAAGAAACTGCAACAACCCTGCAACAGGAATGTCAATGAAAGCGGCCAACACGCCGAAAAGGAAAGCTTTCATCAACAACGGCCACGGTTCTTTGTTGAACGTGTCCCGTTTGTAGATGTAGCCCATTAATAGGACGACAGGGAGCAGAGAGGCGATTAGGATTATGTACATGATTTTGGGATTTGAGACTTTGGACTAAGAACTAAGGACTGAGGACTTGAGACTTTGGATAATAACAATACCCCAGTCCACAGTCTCCAGTCTCCAGTCTTCAGTCCTCATTCATCGAAATAATTTTCTTTAATAAAATCGAGTTGGCGGCGTTCGCGTTTGGTGGGGCGGCCGAGGCCATGCGGGCGGAACTCCTGCGTCTTGAGGGTTTTCATGCGGTCGTATTCTGCTTGCGGGGTGAGGTCGGTGCAGTATTGCGGCACCAACGGCGCCCCTACCCTGCTCTTCGGCGCGTCCACCACCTCCACGGTCTTGTGCAGCGATCCTATGTGCACCTCATACACCTCACCCACACGCACGTCACGCGAAGGCTTCACGTTCTCGCCGTTGAGTTTCACCTTCCCGGCGTTGCAGGCCTCCGTGGCGATGGAACGGGTCTTGTACAACCGCACCATCCATAGCCATTTGTCGATTCGGACGTTGAGTTTCTCCATTTACGATTTACGATTTGCGATTTACGATAATTTCTTCCACGTCATTGTTCTGCCCAGTGCGGGCACGCCGATGTAGCCGCGCACACGCAAGGTTTTGTCATTCTCGAACCACATCTTGCACTTGTAGGTCTTGCCATGCACGGGATCGTAGATTTCTCCATCGACCCACTGTTTCTTATTCGCATCATATTTGAAATGGAAAATCAGCGGAATCTGGTCGCCGGGGGTGTTCCGTTTCGCAGGGTCGGGATTCTTGATGTCCCGCTTCGGAGTGCCGTCCTTGAAATAGGGATTCTTCACCCAAATGATACGGCCACTGTAGGTGCCGGACTTGTCCTTGGTGATTTTCACCTTGCAATCCTCGTCAGAGGTGTCGTCCGAGATGTAATACGTACCTAAAATTTTATCTGCGGCCTCCGTTTGGGCGACCGCAGATAAAGCAGGTACTATAAGCAGTGTGCAAAAAATGATGATGGGTCTTAACATTGATTTAGACTTAAAACTTAGACTTAGACTTAAAACTTAGACTTAGGCTTAAGACGGGACAAAAGTCTATGTCTAAGTCTTAAGTTTATGTCTAGTAAATTACGCTTCGGCGGGAGTTTCCGTTTCGGCGGCGGGCTCAGCCTCTGCGGCGGGAGTCTCAGTAGCAGGAGCCTCAGCCTGTTCGGCAGCCTTCGGGTTGTTCATCATCTTGATCTTATACTCCAGATCAGCGACTTCCTTCTTCGCGAACTCGATTTTTTTGCGGAACTCGGCTGTGAGGATTTCAGCGTTCTTGGAGTTGGAGAAGAATCCTAAGTTATTCTCCCAAAGCACGATATCATCTTTCAAACGAGCCAGCTTGGTGGTAAGGAAGTTTTTCTCCTTGTCAATGAGCTTGTCGGCATTGGGGTTGCGCATGATGTCGTTAATCCGCGACTGATAGCGATTTTGGCGCACATCATCCGCACTCACCTTGAGTTCCGCGAAACGTTTGTTGATGGCGTTGCGGTACTCAATGTAGATACGGTCTTTGTCGGCACGCGGCACGAAACCGATTTCCAACCACTCTTTCTGGTAAGCCTTCATAGCGTCGAGGTTGGCATTGCGGTCCTCACCGAACTCGTAACCCAGAATCTTCTGGATAAGTTCCTCCTTCTTTTGAAGGTTTTCGCTCTCTTCGCCTTGCACGGTGTTGAAGAACTTGGCCTTGGCCTCGAAGAACTTGTCACAAGCGGCACGGAAGCGTTTCCACACTTGGTCGGAATATTTGCGCGGAGTGGCGCCGATGCTCTTCCACTCAGTTTGCAGCGCCAGAATCTCGTCGGTAGCCTGCTTCCAGTCGGTTCTGTCGGCAATGCCCTCAGCTTGGATAGCCAAGTTCAGCTTCTGGTTGTAGTTCTGCATCTGCGTGTCCTTGATCTGCTGGAAATACTCCTTCTTCTGCTGGAAGAATTTGTCCAAATTGGATTTGAAACGCATCCAGATCTCGTCGTTCAGCTTGGCAGGAGCGGGTCCGAGCGTTTTCCAGAGGCTGAACAGTTCGTTCAGCTTGTCGCTGATTTCATTGTATTCAGACACTTGCTCAACCGGTTTGGCAACCAGCTCTTCGGCCTGCTCGCAAAGCACAACCTTGGCGTTGTAGTTGTTCTGCTCTTCGGCGAACAGCTTGTCATAATGCTCTCTACGGCGTTGGTTGATTTGGTCGGAAGCGGTTTTGAAACGTTCCCAGATCTCCTCTTTCTTGTCATCCGGAACCGGTCCGATTTCTTTCCATTGACGGTGGAGTTCCTGCAATTCATTGAAAGACTGATTGATAGAATCATTCAAAAGCAGAGATTCGGCTTTTTCGCAGATTTGCAGTTTGCTTTCGAGATTCTTCTTGTAATCCAGCATGCGCATTTCGCGGTTCATGCGGACAATGTCGAAGAATTTCTCAATATAGAAATGGTAATTCTGCCAAAGATTGGTGGATTCGGCTTGCGGCACAGGACCGGTGGCCTTCCACTGTTCCTGAAATTCCTTGACCTGATCGTTCAAAACCTTGAGGTTTGATTCCGTTTCAAGGAGGCGTTTCAGTCCTTCTATAATATTGTTTTTAATCTCTAAATTCTTGATTTTAAGTTGCTCAAGTTCCTCAATGAAAGCGGCTTTGTTGTCTTTGTAGGTTTGGAAAGCAGTGTTGAAGCGTTTTTCGAGCTCATCGGGTTCATTATTGAATTCAGGCATAGCGGGAGCTTCCTGACCTTCGGGAAGTTCAGCGGCAGCGGCTTCGGCAGCGGCTTTCGCAGCCTCAAACTCGGCTTGGCGTGCGCGTCTGCGTTCACGAAGGAATTCAAGGGCTTTGGCGCGAATTACGCCCACGCGCTGCTTGATGATGTTGAAGTTGCGCTCCACAACCAACTTTTCAAGTTCATCCACGCATTTGGCAAGGTCGAAGTCCGCATATTCTGCTTCCACCTGCTCCAAAGTTTCCTCCGGTTGGGCTGGTTCTTCTGCTACAGGGGCTTCCTCTGCGGAAGTTTCAGCAGTAGGTTCTTGAGCGGGTTCCTCCGCCACTTCCTTCTGAGATTCTGCTGGCATCTCCTGCGGTTGCTCAGCGGAAGTTTCGGGTTGCGGTTCCGTCACGGGTTCCGCGATTTCAGGTTCCACTGCGGATGCGGGAGTTGCATTCTCATTAACGGTTTGAGCTTCCTGAGAAGCTTCGGGGTTCACCTCATTGTTCTGAATTTCAGGATTTTCCGGGTGAAGAAGTTCTTGTGATTCCATACTTTTTTGGAGTTTTTGTGATTAATTAAAAGCGGCTGCGAAGATACACTTTTTTTGTACGCAGCCAAAATACGATTTCAACTGTCAGGGCTTTAATTAAAAGACGTGAGGCGGAAACGTTTCCCGTCTCATGTCTTAAATCTCACGTCTTACGTCCTTATTTTGAACACCTTTGCGCGGATATTCAACAGGAACTACCGCAATTTTTTCATCAGTTCCACTGTCAAATCGGCGATGGGCAGGCGGTACTGCGCCATGGTGTCACGTTCGCGGACCGTCACCGTTTGATCCTCCTTCGTCTGGTTGTCAATGGTCACGCAGAACGGCGTACCGATGGCATCCTGACGGCGGTAGCGGCGGCCGATGGCATCCTTGTCCTCGTACTGCACCATGAAATCTTTCTTCAGCATGTCGAAGACCTCCTGGCCGATTTCCGGCAGGCCGTCTTTCTTGACCAACGGAAGCACGGCGACTTTGTAGGGTGCGAGTTTCGCGGGCAGGCGCAACACCGTACGCGTGGAACCGTCCTCCAAGGTCTCCTCGGTGAAGGCGTGACTGAACACAGCAAGGAACATACGATCGACACCGATGGAAGTCTCAATGACGTAAGGTACATAGTTCTCGTTGACTTCGGGGTCGAAATAGCGTAGTTTCTTGCCGGAATACTTCTCATGCTGTGACAAGTCGAAGTTCGTGCGGGAGTGGATGCCCTCAAGTTCCTTGAACCCGAACGGGAACTTGAATTCAATGTCGGTGGCGGCATTGGCGTAGTGAGCTAATTTCTCGTGGTCGTGGAAACGGTAATTCTCGGCGGGAATGCCCAAATCCTTGTGCCACTGCAGACGGGTCTGCTTCCAATATTCGAACCATTTGAGTTCCTCACCGGGTTTCACGAAGAATTGCATTTCCATTTGCTCGAACTCACGCATACGGAAGATGAACTGGCGGGCCACAATCTCATTGCGGAAAGCCTTGCCTATCTGCGCGATGCCAAAGGGCAGTTTCATGCGACCTGTTTTGTAAATATTAAGGAAGTTCACGAAGATGCCCTGCGCGGTCTCCGGACGGAGGTAAATCGTGTCGGCACCGTCAGAGACAGAACCCAACTTGGTGGCGAACATCAGGTTGAACTGACGAACATCCGTCCAGTTGCGCGTGCCGGAGATGGGACACACGATGCCCAGTTCCTCAATAAGGGACTTCAAGCCAGCGAGGTCGTTGTTGTTCATCATCTCCGCAAAACGCTTGCGAATGTCATCAACCTGCGCCTGATATTGCACCACGCGGGTGTTGGTCTGGCGGTAGAGCGATTCGTCGAAATTGTTGAAACGCTTCTTCGCCTTTTCAATCTCCTTATCTATCTTATCTTCAATCTTTTGGATATGGTCTTCAATCAGCACGTCCGCACGATAACGTTTCTTGGAATCCTTGTTGTCGATGAGCGGGTCATTGAAAGCGTCCACGTGTCCGGAAGCTTTCCAGATGGTCGGGTGCATGAAGATGGCACTGTCCAAACCAACGATGTTCTCGTGGTACTGCACCATGGCCTTCCACCAATACTGCTTGATATTATTCTTCAGTTCAACACCATTCTGACCGTAGTCATAAACCGCACTTAAGCCGTCGTAAATCTCACTGGAGGGGAAAATGAAGCCATACTCCTTGGCATGGGCTATAATCTGTTTGAAAAGGTCTTCGTTGTTTGCCATATTTAATGGTTATTGGTTATGGGGTTATTAGTTATTGGCGTATTCGTTTATGTTTGGGTTTTCGTTGAAAGACTTGAGACTTAAGGCTTGAGACTTGAGACTTTGGGGAAAATACGTTTTTTTCAATCTTTGATCATTCTTCATCGTTTTTCATCGTTTCTCCATCATTCTACTCGAAAATAAACGAAATCTGCAAATTCTTCGCTTTCAGAGAAGTCACACTGGTCGCATACGCATTGGCTTCCGCCACGAGCATATTGACAAGACCGAAAGACATCTTCAGTTCGGTGGAGAATTTAAAATAAGTGCAGTAGAAATCGAATCCGACTCCTACTTGCGCCTGTACATCGTGCGGATTGAGTTTCAGCACCACATTGCCGTTCTCCGGGGCTTTCTTCTTTTTGGCGGAAATCATGTCGAAACTGTATTGCCCACCTGCGATGACGTATGCACGGATGTTGTTCAGCATTCGCGAAGATTTGAACTTCAAAAGCAGAGGCAAATCCAGATAGACAGATTCGGCGCGCTTTCCCCGTACAAGTTCGGTTCCGGAGGGGAACCGGATGGTGTAATTGACGTAACGGTCAGCAAAAGAGAGGCCGGGAATAAAGCGCAAATCGAAATATTTGCCCAAACGGAGATTGGTGACGATGCCAAGGCCGAATCCGCTGAGTGAACGTGTGTTCACCATCATCAACGTATCGTAATTTGACAAGTCGGGTTTAGTGGAGATAATATAATCAAACTGGTTGTAACCCAGCGAGAAGCCAAAATGGAACACCTTTTTGTCATACTTCAGCAAGTTAGGTACGCCAAACTGGGCAAAAGAACTGACCGACAGGCCAACCAGCAATATGGTGAGGATTGTTTTTCGCGTCTGATTCATAAATCCACAGTCAAAGCACAACAAACGAGATTGTGAGTTTTTTAGTGTATGACATCTAAAAAAATGTAGAAGAAGGAATTCTAAGAGTTTTTCATGATTTCTGATTTGAGTTGGGCACCATTAATGGGCACCACCCCCACATATTCACAGACAAGACCGCCAGCCAAGTTAGAGGCAAGACAAGTCTCCTCCACCGTGTGTCCTTTCAGCAGGAAGAGGGTGGATACAGAAATCACAGTATCACCCGCGCCGGACACATCGCTGACGCGCCTGTGGAAAGCCGGCTGATGGTAGAACTTGTCGTTCTGCCTGTCATAGAACGCAATACCCTTGGCGGACATGGTGACCATCACCTTGTCAATATTCTGCCTTTCGGCAAACTCTTTTGCAAGGTCGTGGATTTCCTCCAAGGTCAGCTCCGCGCCCTCCTCCACATGCAAGCCTTTCGACAGTTCTTTCATATTCGGTTTGAAAAGGTTGACGTTCATGTAGTTGTTGAAATTCTTCTCCTTGGGATCCACCGCGACATATATATTCTTCTTATGTGCAAAATTGATAATTTCGGATATCAAATCCTTGGAAAACAACCCCTTATCATAATCCTCAAAGATGACAGCATCTATTTCATTATGGTCGATGATTTGCTCCACTGTAGTCAGGAACTGTCTTTTCTCGCGTTCTTTGAGTTGCTGCACCTTTTCGTCATCGACGCGCACAATATGGCAGTTGTTTCCAATAATACGGTACTTGATGGTGGTGCGACGACCGTACATCGGAACGATGGCATCGGAAATCAGGTCGCAGTCTTCCATAAGATTATAGAAGACCTTGGCCTTCGAGTCACTGCCGATGACCGAACAAAGAATCGGGTCGGCACCGAGTGACTTGAGGTTGAGGGCCACATTGGCGGCGCCGCCCAAACGATAACTGCGGCTTTGCACATTAACAATCGGGACCGGAGCCTCCGGACTGATTCGAGTGACCTTGCCTGTGAGGTAACAGTCGATCATTACATCGCCGATTACCAATATTTTAGCATTCTTGAAATCTTCAAAAATCTGTTCTACCTGTTCTACTTTCATTGCACAAAAATTAGTCGGCAAAGATACACTTTTTTTGCGATTGGTGGATTGTGAATTATGTGTCGAAACACGGCAACCGCACCAAACGACGTATGACGTGTGAATAGCCGTTCTGCTACCGGATACGGATACGCAACCACTAACGCAGTTGACACAAAAAAAGGACAAAACCGGTTGGCCTCCTATCGTCGGCTCCCCGCTTTTGGTTTATGTTTTTTTTAATCGCGAAGGCAACGGACAGAAAACCCGAAATCCTTGCGGCGATAGTACCTGTTCACGCCAACGTTTTTGTAGTACATGTAGCGGCGATAAGAATTAGTGCTGCTATACTCCGTAGAAGACCAAAAGTAGGCGTAACTGCCCGCATCGCCGAACGACGAATCGCCGCAGTTGCCTGCAGGAACGGCGGAAAAGCCCGATACATTGCGGAGAGCATTGCTGTAGTCACCAGGTGTGCCAGACGTGGTGCTACTTAACCATTCATCGCCACCAGCAAGCTTACCCGCATGAGAGCCACGCCATCCACGGATAGTCTCATAACTCGTCTGCCAGTCCGATCCACTCACAGTTGCCTCCATCGTGTTCCAATCCGCATCGCTCGGCAGATGCCAGCCCGCAGGACAGATGCCCCGGCGGTGGCCCGTAAAACTCACTGAGACCGCATTGCTTTCGAGAGTGTTCACGCTGGTCTCCCCATACGCTGTGTTAAACGTATCGACCGCGGCGTTCCAGTTGTACAGCAGGCCGTAGTTCATCGGTGCGTAGGTGGCCGAGTCATTGTCGTACCAAAACGCCTGCTTGCCCGTGTAGGTGTAACCTGCATTGGCGGCCGGGATGAGATACGTTCCTATGCTTGGCGAGGTGGTGGTCCGCAGGTTGTCGCGCATCCAGCACTGGTTGCCGATCTGCACCGTGGCATACACGTTGCCCTCGTGGTCGGTCACCGTGGGCGTGTTGGGGCAGGATTTCTCGTCCACAACAGCACCGCCACTCGCCAAGGCATTCACAACATTTTGCAGGCTGTCCAACTGTTGCTGCAAATTTTGAATCAAACCTGTCAGATTACTTACTAATTGAGTCCACTTGAAAAAGTGCTAAACCGGCAATATTCGATTTGTAATCGCTTGATTATCAGGATTTATTTTTGAACAAAACGACTTTTTCAAGTGGACTCCTAATTCAAGTTTCGCAAGCTTGTTTTTTGCAATAAGTACCTTTTCAAGTAGAATC
>CAMJPH010000061.1 GCA_946407715.1 uncultured Bacteroidales bacterium
CTTTGCAAAAAAATACGGACAAACGCCATCCAAATATCTGAAAAACAAGCGTTAACCTATTTACTGTAGAGACTTCCACAAAAAATGTATTTTTGCCCTTTGAAAATAAGCATGGGTAATGGTCTCGTTGTTACAGCTTTTCTGGTCGTTTTTCAAGATTGGGACTTTCACGCTCGGTGGGGGTTACGCCATGATTCCGCTGATGGAGAAGGAGCTTGTTGACCGTCACCATTGGCTTACGAACGAGGAGTTCTTGGACATCATCACACTTTCACAGACAATGCCGGGAATTTTCGCCGCAAACATGGCCGTGCATATCGGATGGCGACTGCGTGGCGTGCCCGGAGCGGTGTTCTCCATAGTCGGCAACATTCTTGTACCGATTCTGATTATCCTTGCCCTCGCAATGAGTTTGCACTATTTGCAAGGAAATGCGGTTGTGGAGGCAGTTTTCAAAGGTGTGCGGCCTGTTGTGGTCGCGCTCATCGCCGCACCGGTGTTCCGCATGGCCAAAACAGCGAAAATCTCCCGTTACAATTTCTGGATTCCCGTGGTCGCCGCCCTCCTCATCTGGCTGCTCGGCATCTCCCCTATTTGGGTGATACTCACGGCGGTAACAGGCGGCTTTGTTTATGGCAAATATATAGAAAGGAAGTAGGTGCAGCCATGATTTTCTGGAAACTGTTCTATACATTCTGCAAAATCGGCATCTTCAACTTCGGCGGCGGCTACGCCATGATAGCCCTCATCCAGAACGAGGTGGTGGAGAAACAAGGCTGGATGACAATGGCCGAATTTACCGACATTGTGGCCACCAGCCAAATCACACCGGGACCCATCGGCATCAATGTGGCCACCTACGCGGGTTATACTTCCGTGGTGAATACGGGCTATGCCCCGTTCTGGGGCGTGGCGGGCGCGTTCTTAGCCTCCTTCTCCGTGATTCTGCTGCCATTCCTGATGATGCTGATTGTCAGCCGTTTCCTGCTGAAATACAAGGAGCACCCGGTTGTGAAAACAGTGTTGTCGGTGCTGAAATTAACGGTTATCGGACTGATTGCCGCTGCCGCCGTATTGTTGGTCAATACGGAAACTTTCGGCTCCTATGCGGAAAATCCGTTGCAGTTTTTCCTCAGCATCGGGCTTTTTGCTGCGGCTTTCCTCGCCTCCCTGAAATGGAAAACCAACCCCATCCTGCTGATTGTGCTGGCAGGCGTGGTTGGTTTTGTCGTGTATTACGGAATAGGATAAATCCCTATTAACTCCCAAAACACGGGAACAGGAGTGATTGCAGATAATCATTTGATATTTTAGTTCCTACTGTCCGTAACCGTTTGTCGGTCACATAGATGCAGGAAATCACAGTTCTTACAGTTGTCTTCGTTCTCAGTCTGGCTGAACGGTGTTTCCTTGTCGAAGATTCGGAGAAAAAAGCTGTTCATACATTCTTGTATATCAGGCTTATACGTCATCATATTTTCATCTTTCAAGATACTCGCCTTAAACAAATATACAAGACTGTTTTTGCTGACCTCACGGGTGCTGAGTATGCTCGCCTTTACAACAGATGCGGATTCTTTGACAACATGGTCGTACATTAACAAATACGTGATAAGTTGGAACAATTTGTCGTATTTGCTGTCCGTAAAAACAGTGTTGATAAGGTTTCTCACGACATCATCCGTCAATTCCGTGTCCTTCTTCACCGAAAGACGGAGTTTGGATTCTTCCACTTTGCCCGTCTTGTAATCCAATATCATGACCTCCCCGTTCCCGTTCTTCTGCACCCGGTCAATACTGCCTGTCATTTTCACGAAGAAGGAGGGTTTTCCATCCACTGGAGTAACCGTATAATCCTGAATATCAATCTTCATCTCGTTGGATGTAATCCTCCACGGGGAGTCAAGAAGCTCCGTTTTCGCCCGCTCCAAATAGCTGACCACGGTCTCTTTGATGATGCGCCGGTTAATCAGCCAATAACCTTGGCTTAAGTCGTTCGCGGACATTGTCTCCCGACCTCTCAACTTGAGAATTTCAGCACAAACCAATTCATCACACAAGTCGATATACTTCTGCAAGACAGCCGTATAACGTTCGCTATGACTTTCGCAGACAATAATTTCATCGAAAGCGGCGTTGAAAATGGCGTGGATGACGGTTCCCAACTCGTTGGCTTCTAATCTGTCGGAAAGAATTGTCGGGGGTTGCACCTTCATCAGGTAGCGCAAACAGAATTTGAGCGGACAAAGGATGAACGTCTGCAGCGATGAAGCGGAAAAGGAGTGTTTGTGAAGTTTTTCGAGTAGTTCGTCGCTCTTGGGGATGCTCAACGCTTTTCTGACCGGCAGGGAGAGATCAAAATCCTGTTTGAGATTTTGGATGCGGATGTGGTCTTCCATCTGCTGGTTCCTCACCTCGAACTCCAGCTGGGAGATGAAACGGCTCTTTTCGGCCATCGTAGTGTCGGAAGAGCTGTTGTATATCAGCATCACATTCTCCGCACGTTGCAGCAGACGGAAAAAATGGTAGGCATACACCTGGTCTTGGTAAAGATAATTGGGCAGCGCCTCTTTGCCGTCGAATTTGTATTTGAAATCGAAGGGCAACAGCGAATTGTAGGTGATACCTTTGGGAAGGGTGCCCTCATTCACTGACAACATGATGATGTTTTTAAAATCCATCATGCGGGTTTCGAGCAGTCCCATCACCTGAAGACCGCTGTCAGGGTCACCCTTTATGGCAATGGTCACCTCGCTCATCATCTTGGTCACGGCAAATTTGGCAAAAGCGAAATCCACCGTTTCGTCTGGGCCGAACCAAGCATCGAAGAGCGACTGCATTTCCGTCAGTCTGCGAATCACTTCCTGCCATAACTCCTTGTATTTCTCAGCGTTAGTAACAGAATCCGCATATTGGCAAAAACGCGACAGCAGGGAAGGGAAACAACGGCTGATTATGTTTTTGGAAAGATTTTCAAACACCTCTTTTTTAGGAAGTTGCGAATGTCGAATAACTGTTGGGAAGAAGGCCTCTGAAGGGGTCTCAGTCCGAAGCAGTTCGTGTTGCCATAACAGCTCAACTTGTTCGCCACTAAAGGAGAGTTCCGCACTGTCGTCTGCCGTCAGTGCGAATACCGACTCGTAAACCGCCATCAGTTGTAGCAGCAGCGAGCATACCGGCGTGGCCGTGAACGGGAAGCCCTTGGTCGCGTTAATGTTCAGATCGTCAGGTTTGTAGGCCGACAGAAACGGCAACAAGAGTTCTTCGTCCGCCAGCACTACCGCTGTGTCCGACATATCCACCACCCCATTCTCATCCACTGTATCGGGATTGTCCTGGCGTTTCTGGTTTTTGATGCGTTCAATTTCCTCAACCGCACAGTAAATCTGCCGCATATTCTGCGCCGTGGCCACGATTTTCACCTCTTTGGGAACCGTGGCGTAGTTTTTCTCGTTAAATTCAAGCCGTGCAGGATCCAACTGCAGCTTTTCGCAGTTTCGTTTGATGAAAAAGGAAGGTTCCCGTTGAATACGGGACCCGCCGTTAACTTCCTCCAAATGGCAATAAAACGGATCAATATCGAAATAGAATTCCGTTTGGAAATGTTCCTGAAGATAGCGCAAAATTGTCAGCTCTGCAGGCGAAAGCGCATAGAAGCCGGCGAAAACAAGCCGCTTAAAGGGGATTTTTTTCGCATAATCGGCGATATGTTCAGCACAATCGCGATACAACATACCTTCGTAAGCTTCTCCCTTCTCTCGTAACTGTTTTCCAAACAATCCATATATTTCTGCTAACAAGTCATTGAATTTCAGCTTTTCACGATCTCCTTCCGAAAGCTCGTCCTTGCCAAAAGGAACCTCGAATTTGGCGGCATCGGCATATTCCCGCAAGATGACTGGAACATCTTGCAACTGCATATCCATGTCGCTAATATCCTTGAGGAAGGCAATCCCCCACGAGAGGATGTTGTGCAGTTCGAAACGTTCTCCAGGAAACTGGCAGGAGACCGCATGCAAATTCAGCAGCTGGGTCGTTTGGTCGATGACGTGAAGCGGCGACAGCCACGCGATGAAATCCTCCATCGGGAAAATCTGCGGCGCAAACATCGCCTTGCCACCATTGGCTTCGTGCAAGCCCTGAAGCAGCCTGCGACGCGCACGACGGTTCGGCAAAACCACCGCAACATCATGCAAGGGGATGTCGCGGTTTGTGAGGAGTTTGTCGATAATATGGTTCAGAAATGGGGACATTGGCTGTTGGCTATTGGCTATTGGCTGTTGGCTTTTGGCTATTAACTTTAACAATAACTATGACTTTAAACTTAACTGTGGCTTTTAAACATCATCGTCTCATCGCATCATCGTCTCATCGTTTCATCGTCACAGTTGCCAGTTAATCGGTGTCTTCCCCATCGACATCAGGATCTCGTTTGTGCGGGAGAAGTGGCGGCATCCGAAGAAACCGCGGGATGCGGAGAGCGGCGACGGGTGCGGAGCCGTGAGCACATAATGTTTGGATGTATCGATAAGACGCTGTTTCTCAATGGCATAGTTACCCCACAGCAGGAAGACAAGTCCTTCGCGTTGCTCCGAGAGCCGCTGGATGGCGCAGTCGGTAAAGGTTTCCCAACCGTGACGCTGGTGCGAGCCCGCCTGATGTGCCCGTACGGTGAGTGTCGCGTTAAGCAGCAACACACCCTGGTTCGCCCACGACTGCAAATTTCCGCTTCTCGGCGGAACAAAACCCACATCCGTGCTCAGCTCCTTGAAGATGTTCTGCAGCGACTTCGGAATCGGCACGCCATCCTGTACCGAGAAACACAATCCGTGCGCCTGCCCTTCCCCATGATAGGGATCCTGTCCGATAATCACGACCTTCACCTTATCAAACGGCGTGGAATTGAACGCATTGAAAATCTTTGGCCCCGGCGGAAAAACGAGATAGTGTTTCTTCTCTTCCACCAAAAAGGCCTTCAGTTCCGCGAAATAGGGAGCTTGGAATTGATCCCAAAGCACCTGTTTCCAGGTTGGTTCTATTTGGGGGTTTATGGGTTCTTGCATGATGGTTGGTTGTTAATGGCTATTGGCTGTTAGCTTTTGGCTATTGGCTTTGTTATACGTGAAATTTTGTATATTTGCAAAATATTATTTTATAGTTCTTATAATTTTAACTAATAAAACTTAATGAGATGAGAAACTTTAGAAATTACAACATTTGGAAAGATTCTGTTTCATTTACTACAGAAATGTACGAGATTTTCCTTCATACGAGCGATATGGCTTGGGGGATCAGTTAAGAAGAGCATCTGTATCCATTTCATCAAATATTGAAGAGGGATCAGCAAGAGAATCTGAAAGAGAGTTCATTCATTTTTTAAGTATCAGTCTTGGTTCTGCATTTGAAGTTGAAACTCAATTACAAATAGCTTATAATTTAGAGTACATCAATTATCAAACTTTAGAGTCGTTATTAGAAAAAGTACAACTCATTGAGAAACAAATCAACGAACTGATAAATGTCATCAGACGGCAACTGCCAATCGCTAAAAGCTAATAGCCAAAAGCTAATAGCTGAAAAGGCTAGTGTTTAAAGTGCCTCACCCCCGTGAACACCATCGCGATTCCGAACTCGTTGCAGGCGCGGATCGAGTCTTCGTCGCGGACGCTGCCGCCGGGTTGGATGATGGCGGTGACACCATACTCCTTGGCCATCTTCACCACATCATCAAAGGGGAAGAAGGCATCGCTTGCGAGACAAAGATTGGCAGTAAGCCCCTTGGATTTAGCCTCTTCCAAGGCGATATGTGCGGCACCCACACGGTTCATCTGTCCTGCTCCGACACCGGCAATGCAACCGTTGCAGGCCACCGTGATGGCGTTGGAACGCACATGCTTGCAAATCGTCATCGCGAGCTTCAGATTCTCCATCTCTGCTGCCGTGGGGGCTTTCTCTGTCACCACGTTAAGTTCGTAATCTTCAAAACGTTTGCGGTCGAGCGACTGGCATAGCAGACCACCTGCCACGCTGACGTA
This sequence comes from uncultured Bacteroidales bacterium, assembly GCA_946407715.1. The sequence continues at coordinate 6,036 of CAMJPH010000061.1, forward strand.
CATCCGCTCATCGGCATTAGCCTTGTCGGTGCTGAAGGTCATCAGCCGGATGTTTTTCTTGGTGGAAAGATGGTCAAAGGCCTCTTTCGTGAACGAAGGAGCGAGGATGATTTCGAGGAAGACGGGCTTCATCGCCTCGGCCGTCGGCAGGTCGATTTCGCGATTGGAAGCCACGATGCCGCCGAATATGGAGACGCTGTCGGCCTCGTATGCGCGGGTCCAAGCCTCCAAAGCGGTTGCACCGAGTCCCACGCCGCACGGATTCTTGTGCTTCACAGCCACCATCGTCGGGCCGTCGAACTCGCGCAATATCTGCAAAGCGGCATCTGCATCTTGTATATTATTGTAAGACAGTTCTTTGCCATGCAGTTGTTCCGCCCACGCCATTGAGAAACCCTGTTTCTTGCCGGCATAGAAGGCGGCTTCCTGATGCGGGTTTTCACCATAGCGCAACGACTGTTTCTTGGTGAATGTAAGTGTCAGATTTTCAGGATATTCTTCTCCGGTCTTTTCCGTCAGGTAAGTGGAGATATAGGTGTCGTAAGCGGCGGTGTGGCGGAAAACCTTGGCAGCCAGACGACGACGGGTCTCCAGGGTGGTGTCACCGTGGGTTTTAAGTTCGTCGAGCACCGTGGCATAGTCAGCATTATCGACCACCACTGTCACGAAAGCATGGTTTTTGGCCGCGCTGCGCAGCATGGAAGGGCCTCCGATGTCGATATTCTCGATGGCATCCTCAAACGTAGTTCCCTCTTTCTCAATGGTTTGTTTAAACGGATAAAGGTTCACCACCACCATGTCGATGGGGGCGATGCCGTTGGTTTCCATCTCCTTGACATGCTCGGGGTTGGTGCGCACGGAGAGGAGACCGCCATGGACTTTGGGATGCAACGTCTTCACGCGCCCGTCCATGATTTCGGGGAAGCCCGTCACATCGCTGATGCCGATGGTTTTCACGCCTGCGGCTTCGAGCGCCTTGCGCGTTCCGCCTGTAGAAATAATCTCGTATCCTAATTTTGTAAGTTCTTGAGCGAAAGGCACTACGCCCTCCTTATTGCTCACGCTGATAATCGCTCTTTTCATATTTGTATGGAATATTTTGAAGCGCAAAAATACAAAAAAAACACAGCATTTGGAAATAAAGCCAAATGCTAAAAAAACAGAGACGTGTTTCAGGAAAGTGGTCCCACAAGGGCTCGAACCTTGGACCCTCTGATTATGAGTCAGATGCTCTAACCAACTGAGCTATGGGACCCGACAGTTTTACTGTCAAAAATTCGGCGGCAAAGATACACTTTTTTTTTATACGACATTCTATTTGCTACGCCCAATAAATAAAACGGAAATTGCGGTTTTGTATTCGAAAGGAGCGGCTGTTTTCGGCATGTTCATCATAGAACAAAACAAAACAACAAACATTTTCAAAAAAAATCGTATCTTTGCCGTTTGTTTTTTTTCAACTAAAAATAGAAGATTATGAATTTCATTGAGCAAATTATTGAAGAAGACATTCAGAACCGCAAGAATGATGCCAAAGTACACACCCGCTTCCCACCGGAGCCGAACGGCTATCTGCATATCGGCCACGCCAAATCCATCTGTCTGAACTTCGGTATGGCTCAGAAATATAACGGCAAATGCAACCTGCGTTTCGATGACACCAACCCCGTGAAGGAGGACACCGAATACGTGGACTCCATCAGAGAGGACATCCATTGGTTAGGCTTCCAGTGGGCCGGCGAGTACTATGCATCCGACTATTTCGACCAGCTCTACTTGTGGGCCGAGCAGCTCATCCAAGACGGTCTCGCGTATGTAGATGACCAGACGCAGGAGGATATCAGCAAGGGGCGTGGCGTGCCCACAGCGCCTGGTGCGGAAAGTCCTTACCGCAACCGCTCCATTGAGGAGAACCTCGACCTGTTCCGCCGGATGCGTGCGGGCGAGTTCACTGACGGCAGCCGTGTGCTCCGCGCCAAAATCGACATGGCGTCGCCCAACATGCATTTCCGCGACCCCATCATGTACCGCATCCTGCATGCCGACCATCACCGCACGGGCAGCAAGTGGTGCATCTACCCGATGTACGATTTCGCCCACGGCCAAAGCGACTCCATAGAGGGCATCACGCATTCCATCTGCACGTTGGAATTTGAGGTACACCGTCCGCTCTACGACTGGTTCTGCGAGGCGTTGAAGATACATCACCCGCAACAGATTGAGTTCGCACGACTCAACCTCAACTACACGATTATGAGCAAGCGCAAGATGCTGCAACTCGTTAAGGGTAATTACGTTAACGGTTGGGATGACCCGCGTATGCCGACTATCTGCGGTCTGCGCCGTAGAGGTTACACCCCTGCCGCCATCCGCAACTTCGCAGAAACCGTTGGCGTGGCCAAGCGCGACAACATCATCGATGTCTCCCTGTTAGAATTCTGCGCCCGTGAGGACCTCAACAAAACCGCCATCCGCACGATGGCCGTCCTTGACCCGGTGAAGCTCATCATCGACAACTATCCGGAGGATCAGGTGGAGATGATGGATGCCGTCAATAATCCAGAGGACGAGAACGCCGGAACCCGCAAAATCCCGTTTGCCAAGGAGCTGTGGATCGAGCGCGCCGACTTCCGCGAAAACGCCGACAAGAAGTTCTACCGTCTCTCCATTGACCGCGAGGTGCGCCTGAAATACGCCTACATCATCAAGTGTACGCACATCGTGAAGGACGAAAACGGCGAGATTACGGAAATCCACTGCACTTACGACCCGCTGACCAAGAGCGGAATGCCCGACAGCAACCGCAAGGTGAAGGCGACGATTCACTGGGTGCCGGTGCAGCACGCCAAGGCCGCTGAGGTACGCCTCTTCGACCGTCTCTTCAACGTGCCCGATCCCGATGATTGCGAAGAAGGCAAGACCTTTCTCGACAACCTGAACCCCAACTCCTTGGAAATCAAGCAGGCTTGGGTAGAAGAAGGTCTCACTTACGAGAAGGCATCCACACTCAAGCACTTCCAGTTCGAGCGCATCGGCTACTTTTACTGCGATCCCGACTCGAGTGAGGAGAAGCTGGTGTTTAACAAAACCGTTAGTTTGAAACAATAGATAGGATTTAGGACTTTTGACTTTAGACATAGGATTTGAAATCATGTTCTACCCAAGTCCCAAGTCTCAAGTCCCAATTCTCAAGTCATGCACAGTCTTTTGGATTACGACCCCAAAGTCCTGATGGCTTTCCTCAAAAGTCTGGAGGGCGACCGGAAGTTCAGCGATTTCCTGATGAACAACGGGTATCGCGAGCTGGAGGCGTTGTCATCGGCGATACACTCCAACGAGGCGGCGTTGCAGTGGCTGTTGGAGAACGGATATCCTGAGTTTGCAGTGCTGAGCAACGCCATTGACAACGAGGACGCCGCCATTGCGTGGTTAGACAAGTACCATTGCACGTTTTTGGCCACCTTCGCAGCTGCCTGCCGCAAAGAGACGGAGGCCATCAAGTGGTTTGCCGACAATGATTTGCGGCTTTTTGTCCTGATAATCAACGAAATTCACCACATCCTACTCTACCAGTCGTGGGACTCAAGCGATTTCCACAAATTCAGAAGAAGCTGATAGTTTGCATAAAAAACCTACAAGTATCCATATAATTATTATGAAAAAACATTTTACCTTGTGCCTTTTGCTTGCCTGCAGTACTTTTTTATTTTCCTGTAACCGTGACAACAAGCCGGATAACCCTGTGACCCCAGACGATCCAGTGAATCCCAGTGAGAATACGGTGACGGACATTGACGGCAATGTCTATAACACGATAATGATTGGCGAACAATGTTGGATGAAAGAGAACCTGAGAACAACGAGGTTTGCTGACGGCACACCGATTCCGATCGGCGATGAGGAAAACTGGAGTGACTCTGAACCTTTCTACTACGATTACGGCATCTCCGGAATCCCTTTGGAGGAGCGAGGTTATCTGTACAACTGGCCTGCGGCGGTACACGGCACATCCTTCAGCAAAGACGATCCGAGCGATGTGCAAGGTATCTGTCCCAACGGCTGGCATCTTCCAAGCGATGCGGAGTGGAAGCAGCTGACGGACTATGTGAGCAGCCACAGCGAGTATGTGTGTGGTGACGACACAAACAACATTGCCAAAGCTTTGGCTTCCACAACATGGTGGCACAATGAAAGCCGCAGTGCATGCCATGTGGGAGCCGACCCGGGCTCCAACAATGCCTCGGGTTTCTGCGCAATCCCCGCTGGCGGTTGGCTTGGCTCAATTGAAGAATGCAGCCAAGCCGGCTATACTGCGAATTTCTGGTCTTCCACAGAAAGTAACAACTACAGCGACTGTGCCTGCATCCGCGAACTGGATTATTACCATCCGGACGTTTTTAAGTTCGAATTCCGCAAAAGACTCGGCTTTTCCGTCCGCTGCCTCCGCGATTAGCTTTGATAACACCCCTGAATGGAGGAATCTCTATATACCACATCCCATACAATATATTATTGTAATTCACAGTAATAACCATCTGCCTACAGTCCGTAAAATCGATTTTCAAAAAAAAGAAAAAAATTTGGCGCACCATATCAAAAAAAGTGTATTTTTGCAGCCGCAAATGAGGGGACGTTAGCCCAGTCGGTTTAGAGCGCTGCCTTCACACGGCAGAGGTCACTGGTTCGAGTCCAGTACGTCCCACAAAGAGCAGATATCTGTGATATCTGCTCTTTTTTTCATCGTCTTTCATCATCATCCATCGCCTATTCACATTTTTTAACAACTTGACGAATAATTTCCTATTTTTGCGGCCTTAAACGAGAAATCAAAAATAAGGAAACATGGAATTAAAACGCATGTTAGTGGCCAATTCCCTCCTCGGGATGGCGGGCGGCATCCAATACCGCCAGTTGAAGAAAGCGGCGAAAGACCCGCGGAAATCCAGCGAACAGACCCTCCGCAACATCTTGGAATACGCCAAGGACACAGTTTACGGCAAGGAGCACGACTTCGCCTACATTCTCCAAGCCCCCAATGATGTGGAGCTTTACCAACGTTATCAAGAGAAAGTGAGCGTGAACGACTACGAGGCGTTCCGGCCTTACGTGGAACGGCACAAACACGGCGAACCGGATATTCTCTTCCCCGGAAAGCCGATCCTCTACGCCACCACCTCCGGCACCACCTCCGAGCCGAAATGGATCCCCATCACACAAGAATACCTGAGCAACATCTACGGCAAAATGACCAAGGTGTGGCTTTACAATTTCATCCAAAACAAGCCCAAAGTGTTCAGCGGCAAGATTTTGTCGATTGTGGGCAAGGTCATTGAAGGCTATGCACCCGACGGTACGGTGTTCGGCTCCGTGTCGGGTGTCACCCAGCGCGACTGTCCCAACTTCGTGAAGGTGCTCTACTCCAACCCGCAGTGCGTCTATGGCATCGCCGACTACAACGCCCGCTATTACGTGTTGATGCGCATGGGCATCGAACAGGACGTCACCCTCATCGTGACCGCCAACCCTTCCACCATCGTGGAACTGCAGAACAACGTCAACAAGTTCTACGACGAATATGTCACCGACATCGAGAACGGCACGTTGAACAAGGATCTCAACATCGACCCCGAAATCCGCGCCGAGCTGGAAGCCTGTCTGAAGCCGAATCCCAAACGCGCCGCCGAATTGCGTGAGCTCAAGGCCAAGCATAGCACTGTTCTCCCTAAACACTATTGGCCTAACATGCAGCTGCTTAACACCTGGAAATGCGGCAACACGAAGGTCTATCTCGACAAATTCAAAGACTCCTTCCCGCCGACCATGCTGCATCAGGAGTTCGGCTATTTCGCCTCCGAGTGCCGTTTCGGGTTGGTTTTGGACGACACCGTGAACACGGTGCTGTTCCCGCATTTCCACTACTACGAGTTCATCGACGAAGCCGATCTGGAGAACCCGAACCCGAAATTCCTTCAACTGCACGAGCTGAAACAGGGCAAACGCTATTGCCCGTATGTCACCACCTTCGCCGGACTCTACCGTTACAACATGAACGATCTGTTGGAGGTGGGTCCGAACTTCCAGAACACCCCGACCGTGCATCTCATCCAGAAGGTCAACGGCATCGTGACCATCACCGGAGAGAAGCTGCACGAACGTCAGTTCATCGAAGCGGTGCGCGAGGCGGAAGAGGAGACCGGACTCAAGACCCGTTTCTTCATCGGGTTCGCCGACTTGAGCATCGTAGGATACAAGTTCTACTACGAGTTCGCCGACCTGAGTGTCACGCAGGAGCAGGCCGAAAAGTTCACTGAAGCAGTGGACCGCATCCTGATGCGCATCAATGTGGAATACAAGACCAAACGCGACTCCCTGCGCCTGAAAATCCCCGAAACCTACCGACTTATCCCCGAATCCTTCGAGACCTTCAAGGCACGCTGCATCGCCGAGGGCGCCCGCGACGGCCAGTTCAAGCTCCAGCTGCTCATGCAGGACGAAGGACGGCACGAGAAATTCAAACAGTTAGTGGTTAGAAGTTAGTCGTTTGTAACGATGAGACGATGAATGTCTATGAGGGTGTGTCAAAAGTCAGTTTTGGCAAAAATCGATGTTTGATTATCAAACAGTTACAAACTGAAAAATGCCGTTTCTTGGACTTTTGACACACCCTCTTTTTTTATTTTGGGCGTTCAGTCCGACACAACCCCTGATGGTTGAGCCCCAACAGAATCACCGCTTCACCACTTTCCTGACACAAACCCCTTTCGATGTGGTGATCTTGACAAAATAGACACCTTGCGGGAGGCCGCTGATGTTGAAGTGATCGGACGGATGATTGATGGTTTGCAACATTCTTCCTGAAATATCGGCAATGTCTATCCGTTCTACCCTCGCGTCGCCTTGCAGCGTTACCATGCCGGTGGTCGGATTCGGGTACAGACGAAAGTCATCCGTTTTGGCCGAACCAATGCACGTCATATACTCGGGATAGATAATCACATCATCAATCACCACACCGTTTTGCGCTTCTGAAGTACCATAGTAATAGAAGGCAAGACGAACGGTGTCACCGTCGTTGACATCGAAAAAGGCCTGTTGCTCGGTCCAAAACGTATCTACATTTGAACGCTCGGCAATCAACGTGTCATTGGCCGACAATGTGTATGATTCAATGGTGGAGGGCATTATGGCTCTGTCTTGCCATTTAACAATGTAATGTCCAGGAGTTACGATGGCAGGTGTGTATAACGTCTCGGACACGCTATCGACAAGATAAATATTCTTGGGATTTATAAAAGCTGAAATATGGTGATCATCTGATGATTCCGGCAATATTCCCGCAAACGCTTCCCATGAAACTTCGTCTATTTTGTTATCAGTGGCGAACCAACAGGTAGGTTCAGACTCAAAATCCATCATGTAGGGGAAACGGCGTATGATACAGAGGGAATCGTCATCGCCGTGAGGCACAAGATTGCTAATAATCCTATGGTTATAATTGTATGCTTGCGTCAAATCTGTACCATTAGCTGCCATGTTATTAAGCGCAAAGAAGCCGTTTCCCCTTCCAGACCAACCCCAGTTGAAATGGAAATGGTTTGTCTCGTCATAACCGTCGCACAAAAAGCAGTGGGGCCGTCCCGAAACAGGACACCCTAAATAAAGAATCGGCTGGGAAGCATCAAGCTGTGACTTGAGGATGTCAATCCACTCTTGATCAGAGAAAAAGGAGCGAGCCAGATGCTGGGCATTGAAAGAATAGCCAAAATAACTAATCATGGCATTGAGTGTGTTGGAACGGTAAAGACGGGGGGTGGGGGTAATACTGGCAGTGCTTCCATTTCGACCATACCACATATCAACAGCAACACCGCAATGATACATCAATTTTGCCACAGCGTCTATCTGAATCGAGTCAGAATAGTCTCCTATACTGTCAGGCATATTGTCGTAGTCGTAAACCGTGTTTCCGAAATCAACTTCATACAATCCAAGTCCGTTGGGATAATAAGCATGGGAACCAGCACCACGGTGGGGATACTGATAGTATTTTATCAACATAGCCATAGCTGTCGCCACGCATCCAACCACGGCGCGGAAACCGAATGTGCTGTTGACAATGGGGCACTGTGAGTTGTAAGGCCATCCCTGAGACCAATTCGTGGTCACCAGCGGCCCGACCGAATTGGCTTTGGTTCCAGTTGAGGTGACAGCGTTACCATCCATAAGACTTTGCCATTCGAGGAGCGTCTGTTCGCTTGATTTGGCACCGTTTGCGCGGCGGTAGTCAATTTCTTGCTGATAGCCGTCAAGCCAGAAGCTCAACTCGGGACTCATATCGTCGGCTTCACAGAAGTCATTGGTGAACGAGTAGCCCAACACTGGCTGCATACAATCGTCTGCCGAGACGATGACAAAACCTTTGCTGCCAGGGTTCTTGAACACATAGAAGGCGTCCCACGAGAGGGTCACCTGTTCCATCGCATCTTGTGTCAAGGCTTCCTTGTCCAATGAACGGCTGTTCCAGAAATTGCACGCCACCTGCGCCGCCTTCGATTTGTCAACAGGACCCGCCGTCGCCACCCCCGCCTCGACAATCAAAACCATCATCGTCAAAAACACAACTATCTTTTTCATAAGGTTTTATATTTATCAAAAGTACTTCCCTCCAAAATTTCTTCCATTCATATTCGCTGTGTCGCACATCGCATCCATTTTGTTACATCGGAAATGTTTTTTACAGAAACGCATTGCATCCCCCCCACCAGATCAATCCGCCACTTAAAACATCCAAATCTGACACTCAGGATAACGATTTGGACATTTTTCAATAACGATTCGTCCAAATGTATATCGCAAGGTATAGATTTGGATGTTTTTCTGTTTTTTCGTTCAATAAAAAATGTATATTTGCCGCCGTACTTTAACAACGGAAAAATGGACAAACTGATTGGACGCGAGCGG
>CAMJPH010000062.1 GCA_946407715.1 uncultured Bacteroidales bacterium
AAATCTGAAATCCCTACTGCAAGCGGGGTAAGAAGAGCTTGCGAAACTTAAATATTGTTATCACCATGCAGCGGGTGATGCAGGAGTTAGGATTCCTTGTCGCCGATGAAGAGACATGCGCCTCCACTATCGGACTGCCACTCAAGGACTGTTTCCGACAGATTTTCCCAGAATTGACTGATGACAGTGCCGAACACTGTGCTGAAACTTATCGCAAGATTTTCTTTGCCAACGCCAAAGATCTGGTTCCCAAGCTATTCCCTCATGTTCAGGAGACGATGGACTGGTTGCACGCTCATCGGATTAGGATAGCTATCGCGTCGTCGCGCACCTCCGCTTCACTGATTGGATTCATCCGTGAGATGCAACTGGTTGAAAAAATCGCCATGGTGGTTGGATCCGACGAGGTGACTCATCATAAGCCGCATCCCGAACCCGTACACGTTATCCTGTCGGCATTGGACGTGCCTGCCTCGGAGACCCTCGTGGTGGGTGACATGCCCGTAGATATCCTCATGGGTGTTGCCGCCGGCACGCACACCTGCGCAGTCACCTACGGAAACTCCTCGGCTGAGGAACTCTCCTCTGCGGGTGCAGAATTTCTCATCAATGACATGGCCGAACTGGTGACTAAGGTGTTGCTATACTGAAATCTTAACCTATGGCGTATTGGTCGCAAATTGTTTTTTTCGTTTTACTGGCCTCATAATAATCAAGGCAAAACACATTCCGAATTAGAAAAGTTGTATTTTTGCAAGGTAATTCAAATCGTTAACAGTATGAAAAACAGATATCTTTTTATCACCATTATCGCTACCATGTTCACATCATCGGTTTGTGCACAAGTTCCCGCCATCGAAATGGTTCATGTGCAAGGCGGGGAATTTATGATGGGTTGTACAGACAGGCATTCCGATTGTTCCGTAAACGAAGCCCCGGCTCATTTGGTGAAACTTGACGGTTTTTATATTGCCAAATACGAAGTGAATCAAGCACTTTGGATGTCGGTGATGGGAGGCAAGAACCCGTCCAAATTCATTGGCGACAGCTTGCCTGTCACTGGCATCAGTTGGTATGATGTGCAGACCTTCATCGGTAAATTGAACCAGCTTACGGGAAAGAAATATCGTATGCCCACTGAAGCGGAGTGGGAATATGCCGCCCGAGGCGGAAATCTTTCAAAAAATTACAGGTTTAGCGGTTCCAATAATTTGGGCGAAGTGGCTTGGTGCAAAGATAACAGTGGGGATAAACCCCACGCTGTCGGCAAAAAACGACCTAATGAATTGGGTATTTACGATATGAGCGGCAACGTTTATGAATGGTGTAGCGATGGCTTTGATTTCTATGAATGGAACTCCACAGAGCCTCTTGTGAATCCCACTGGGTATAATTTGAGCGAAACAAAGGTCTATCGCGGTGGCGGCATGACCAGCTATTGGGATGTCTGTCGAGTTTCGGCCCGCAGCCAAAGCATCCCCAACGCACATTTCAATTACGTCGGATTTCGCTTAGCCTTGGATGAGGAAGCCAAATAAATTCCGTGCTGACTGCTACAGAGAAGCTTTTTCTTTCTATATTTTTCATTCTTCATTATTTCGTATCTTTGCCGCGAAAATTTTACGATTATGATACCCCGCTATTCGCGTCCGGAAATGAGCGCCGTCTGGACTGAGGAAAACAAATTCGGCGCCTATTTGAAAGTGGAAATCGAAGCCGCCGCCGCGTGGAGCCAACTTGGCGTGATACCGGCTGAAGACGTTGAGAAACTGCGCACGAAGGCAACCTTCAACGTGCAACGCATATACGAAATCGAAAAGGAAACCCGCCACGACATCGTGGCGTTCACCCGCGCCGTGAGCGAGAGCCTCGGCGACGAGAAGAAGTGGGTACACTACGGACTCACCTCCACCGACGTGGTAGATACCGCCAACGGCTACCTCATCAAGCAAGCCAACAACATCCTGCGCAAGGATCTCCAGCGGTTCATTGAGATTCTCAAGAAACGGGCTTACGAGTTCAAGGACACGCCCTGCATCGGGCGCACGCACGGTGTACACGCCGACATCACCGCCCTCGGACTGAAGTGGGCGTTGTGGTTCGAGGAGATGCGCCGCAACATCGAGCGTTTCGAGATGGCCGCCGCCGATGTGGAGTGCGGCAAGATCAGCGGTGCCGTGGGCAACTTCGCCAACACCCCGCCGTTCGTGCAGGACTACGTCTGCGAGCAACTCGGCATCCACTCCGCCCGCATCTCCACGCAGGTGCTACAGCGCGACCGCCACGCCCACTACATGGGCACCCTCGCGCTCATCGCCTCCACCATGGAGCAGATGGCCATCGAGGTGCGCCACTGGCAGCGCACGGAACTCCGCGAGGCTGAGGAGGCCTTCGGCAAAGGACAGAAAGGGTCCTCCGCGATGCCCCACAAGCGCAACCCCATCGGCAGCGAGAATATGTGCGGCTGCGCGAGAATCCTCCGCGGCTATATGGTCAGCGCCTACGAGAACATCCCGCTCTGGCACGAGCGCGACATCTCCCACTCCTCCGCCGAGCGCATCATGCTCCCCGACGCCACCATCCTGCTCGACTACATGCTCAACCGCTTCGGCAACATCCTCGAAAACCTCGTCGTTTTCCCGGAGAACATGCTGAAAAACATCTACTTGACCCACAAAGTCATCTTCGCGCAGCGCGTCATGACCGCCCTCATCAACAAGGGCTTCTCCCGCGAAAGCGCCTACGACCTCGTCCAACCCATCGCTATGAAAGCATGGTTCGAAGGACAGGACTACAAGGAGCTCCTCTCCCAGAACGAAACCGTCATGAGCCACTTCACCCCCGAAGAACTTGACCAGTGCTTCACGTTGGAATACTATCTGAAGCAGGTGCCCGCAATTTTCGAACGAGTGTTCGGTTGTTAACCGCTGTAGAGACGTTTCATGAAACGTCTCTACAACTTCAAACGAAATAACCATTAAACCCTAAACCCTAAACTTTACATTATGAGTAATCTTCACATCCTCGGGATTCAAAACTCCCTTTTCAACGAATTCATCTCGGAAGTCCGAAGCGCCGAGGTGCAGGTGGACAGCATGCGTTTCCGCCGGAATTTGGAGCGCATCGGTGAGATTTTCGCCTACGAAATCAGCAAGAACATGGCGTACGCCGAGCAGGAGGTGGTCACCCCGTTAGGCATCGCCAACATCCCTCGGCTAACGGAGAAACCCGTCTTAGCCACCATCTTGCGTGCCGGACTGCCATTGCACCAAGGAATGCTCAACTATTTCGACCACGCCGACAACGCCTTCATCTCCGCTTTCCGCAAGTACTACAAAGACGGCACCTTCGAGATTCAAATTGACTACCTCTCCGCGCCCGACTTGGACGAGAAAACGCTGATTCTTTGCGATCCGATGCTCGCCACTGGACAGTCCCTTGCCTTAGCGTACGAGGAACTCATGAGCAAAGGTGACCCGTTGCACACGCACATTGTGAGCGTCATCGCCAGTCGGCAAGGCCTTGACTATGTGATGAGTAAGCTCCCCACCGACAGTTGCACCTTCTGGATTGGCGCTGTGGATGAAGAACTGACCGCGCATTCTTACATAGTGCCCGGCCTCGGTGACGCTGGAGACCTTGCCTACGGAATAAAGGAATAGGGACGCAATAGGCATTGTAGAGACGCAAAATTATGCGTCTCTACAAATGGCATTTCGATATTAAATAAAAAAATGGTTTTCAGCAGCAACGTCTTTCTGATACTGTTTCTGCCTGTTTTTTTGATATGCTATTTCGCAAGTCCAAAAAGATGGCGAAATAGCATTTTGTTGCTGTTTTCCATCGTCTTCTACTCGTATGGGGCACCGACCTTTATCCTTCTGCTTCTCGGTTCCACCATCATCAATTTCTATCTGGTAAAACTGTTGTATAAGTCTAATAATCTTGTACACAGAAAATTACTTGCAGGATTGGCCATTGCAATCAGCTTGGGACTTTTAGGTTATTTCAAGTATGCGAACTTCTTTGTGGACAACCTGAATGCAATACTGGGGGCCATCGGCTTGGAACCTTTCACTTTTGCGAAGGTGTTGCTGCCCATTGGAATATCCTTTTTCACGTTCCAATCCATCACCTACGTGGTCGATGCCTATCGCAATGTTCACAAACCGATGGAGCGACTCACCGATTATATGCTCTACATCATCATGTTTCCCCAACTCATCGCGGGTCCCATAGTGCGCTATTGCGACATTGCGGACGAAATCCGCAGCAGGGAGCAGAACTGGTCGGAGAGCCTACAGGGCTTTTATCGGTTTGTGATAGGGCTTTCCAAAAAGGTACTGATTGCAGATGTGATTGGCCGTCAAGTGGATACACTGCTTGCAGGCGATTTGCTGACCATGGGTACCGGCACGGCATGGATCACGATCATCGCCTACACCATGCAGCTCTATTTCGATTTCTCCGGCTACTCCGACATGGCCATTGGCTTGGGCAAAATCATGGGATTCCATTTTCCCGAGAACTTTGACAATCCGTACAACTCCGCAAGTGTCAGCGAGTTCTGGAGACGCTGGCACATTACGCTGGGTACATTCATGCGCAATTATCTTTATATCCCGCTCGGCGGTAACCGCTGTTCGAAACCGAGGATGTATTTCAACCTCTGGGTGGTGTTTCTTCTTTCGGGATTATGGCACGGCGCAAGCTGGAATTTTGTCATTTGGGGCGCTTACCACGGCTTTTGGCTCGTGCTGGAACGCATCGGATTGGGCAAAATCTATGAAAAGATGGGCAAGATTCCCAGCGTCATCATCACTTTCCTTATCGTAACAATAGGTTGGGCCATTTTCCGAATCGAAAACCTTTCGGATGCCTTTACATTTGTTTCAAGACTCTTTGCTTTTGATTTCCAAACGATTATACCCATTCAAAGCCTGCAATTCTTTATCACTCTTGTCATTGGTTTGATTTTTGCGTTCATCTCCTTGCTATCAATTGGGAAGAAGCTTCAAAACTTTGTGTTCTTCACCAATTTCTCTAAAAAACAGCATCTTGCAGCATGGTCAGCCAGCATTTTCCTTCTTCTGTTCTGTCTTGGTGCCCTTAACGCTGTGGGGTTCAGCCCGTTCATTTATTTCAGATTTTAGATGACAAACATGAGGAAGAACTTTCACATAATACTGTTTATCAGCGTGATAGCGGTTTTGACATTCGTTTCGATCCAAACTTTCACGAAATTTGTACCCGTCCCATCACTCAAGGGAGTTGTCACCGAGACGGAAAAACCGAAACTGACTTTCAGAAACTGTGTTGACGGTGCATTTCAAGACAATTTGGAAAACTATTGTCGGGAGCACAGTGGTTTTCGGGAGTGGCTTATCCGGCTCTACAACCAATATCTTTGGAGCTGTTTCAAGGAAACGAACAATACCACGGTGGTGCGCGGAAAAGAGAAGTGGCTGTTCGAGGAGGTGTACGTCAGGGATTATTACGAGAGCTTGATGTACCAATACGCCAACGATACAGTAGCTATGAGAAAGATTCTCGAGACCGAGGCGTTGCGGCTTTGGAAAGTGCAAGCACTGCTAAAAGAGTACGGAATCCATATTTTTGTCAACATAAACCCAGGGAAGAGTGTCATTTGTCCGGAATATCTGCCCGAGAACAAGTCCTATTTACAGCCTGAAGGTTTGCGGGCTTATGATTTTTACATCAAACGATTCAACGAGCTTGGAATAAACTACATTGACAATATGGCCGTGTTCAAGGCCATCAAGGATTCTGTCGATTATCCTTTGTTTTACAAGACAGGAACGCATTGGAGCAACATATCCTCCGTTCACGTTTTCGATTCCATCCTCCGATATGTGGAACACCTTGGAAACCAAAAGTTCCAACACTTGGAAATCGGCGACAAATATCAGGCGAAACACCGTGATCCCGACAACGACTTGGAAGAACTTCTCAATCTGCTATTCCCCATCAAAACGTCTCCATATTGGTACGTTGACGTGGCGGTCAGGGAAGACACCACGGCTGTCAAGCCTTATTTTTTGACCATAGGAGACTCTTTCTTCTGGAATTTCACCTATAATATCCCATTGCAGGACATTTTCTGCTCTTATCCTTACTGGTATTACAACTACATTGTGTATTTTGACTCCGCGAACACAGCCACGTTGGATCTGGATCTCGAACAGGAGTTGATGCGCACCGATTATATCATGCTCAACTATGGACCGACACAGCTTTACGAGCTCGGAAGCCGTTTTTTGTCCAGAGCGTTGCTGCACCTCTGCTACGACAAGACCGCTATTGATTCTGCTGCACATCGGCTTATAAAGCACATCAAATCAGACCCTGAATGGTACTCCAAAATCAAAAAAGACGTGGAAAGCAACCGAGAAAATTTGGATCAAGCTTTGTACAACCTATCCTTGTATTTGATTCACGAGAATCCGGAGAACTATTTTGACGATTTACAGGGCGAGAGAATGCCCGTCTCGAGGAACAAAGACTTGCCAGCCATTCGGAAGCGGCAAAAAAGACAATAGAACTGTTGTGAACAATATCTCAACATCTGCAGGACGCAGATGTATCCATGGTCGCGCCGGAGCATCCAAATAATAAACATGAAACCTCAACAATCAGCTGATGACGCTCCAATTAGTGTCTTTTTGCATCTGTTTCTCTAACGTTTCGGCGAGCCGCTTGTGCTCGGGGAGCGTCAAGTCCGGATCTTTTTCGAGAATCTGTTGCACGTAGTTGCGGGTGTAGGCCACCAATTTCTCGTCTTTGGTGAGGTCGGCGATCTTGAAGTCCAACATGCCGCTTTGCCGCGTGCCCTGCAGGTCGCCGGGACCGCGCAGCTGTAAGTCAAAGTTGGCAATCTCAAAACCGTCGTTGGTCTCCACCATGGCTTTCAACCGTTTGCGGCCCTCGGTGGAAAGCTCGTACTTGGACATGAGGATGCAGTAGGACTGGTTGCCGCCGCGCCCCACGCGCCCACGCAGCTGGTGAAGCTGCGACAGCCCGAACCTTTCGGCATTCTCAATCACCATCACGGTGGCGTTCGGTACGTCAATGCCCACCTCAATGACGGTGGTGGAGAGCAGAATCTGGATCTGTCCCTTCTTGAAGCAGCTCATGGTGTAGTCCTTCTCCTCGGCCTTCATCTTGCCATGCACTACCCCGATGCTGTACTCCGGCGGCGGGAAACTGCGTTCGAAGGCCTCGTAACCCGCCTGCAAGTCCAGCAAATCCAGAGCCTCGGATTCCTGAATCAACGGATACACAACATATACCTGCCGTCCTTCCGCAATCTGTTTTTTCAGGAAACCGAACATTTTGAGGCGGTCCTTTTCGTAAAAATGGCTCGTGACGATGGGTTTTCGCCCCGCCGGCAGCTCGTCGATTACGGAAACATCCAAATCGCCGTAGAGCGTCATGGCGAGGGTGCGCGGGATAGGCGTGGCCGTCATCACGAGAATGTGCGGCGGAACGGCACCGCTCTTGCGCCACAGCTTCGCCCGCTGCTCCACCCCGAAACGGTGCTGTTCATCAATCACCACTATACCTAATTTGTTGAAAATCACGTTATCTTCAATCAGTGCATGGGTGCCGATGAGGATATCGACCTGACCGTTCTGCAAGTCGGTAAGCAATTGCTTGCGCTTCGCCGTTTTAGTGGAACCCGACAAGAACTCCACACGCAAATTCAACGGCTCCAGCTGCTTGCTGAGTTTCTCATAGTGCTGGGTGGCCAGAATTTCGGTGGGTGCCATCATGCATGCCTGGTAGCCATTGTCGATAGCTAACAACATGCTGAACAATGCGATGATAGTCTTGCCGCTGCCCACATCGCCCTGCAGCAGCCGGTTCATCTGGTGACCGCTGCCCACATCGCCCCGGATTTCCTTGAGCACCCGCTTCTGCGCGTTGGTCAGGTCGAAAGGCAGGCACTCTTTGTAAAACCTGTTGAAATTTTCTCCCACATGCTCAAACACATACCCCTCGAAACGATTTGTGTTGATCAGCTTGAGTTTCAGCAGTTTGAGCTGTGTAAAGAACAATTCGTCGAACTTCAGTCGGAGCGTGGCCTGCGAGAGCTTCTGGTTGTCTTCTGGATAATGGATATTGACAAGGGCATCGCGGAGCGACATCAGGTGCAGCTCCTCCACCATCTCTTTGGGCATCGTCTCCGGAATAATGTCCTTGACCTGGGTTAGCAGGTTGGCGGTCAGTTTCGACATTGCCTTGGAATCCAACGACTTCTTCTTGGCGGTTTCGGAAGTGTTGTACAGTGGCTGGAACCGCAGCGAGATGGGCGAACTCTCCTGCTGAGCCGGGTCGATAAGCTCCGGGTGTGTGATGTTCCATTTTCCGTTGAAGAGCGTGGGCTTGCCGAAGATGACGAACTCGTTGCGCGACTTCAGCACGTCCTGCACCCATCGGATGCCGTTGAACCACACCAATTCTATAGAACCGGTCTCATCGGTGAAGACTGCCGTGAGCCGTTGCGCCCGCATCTGCCCGACAATGCGCACGTTGCGGATAGTGCCGCGCAAAAGGATATAGCCGCCGTCGTTCACAATGTCGCTGACGTGATAGACGTGCGACTTGTCAATGTGGCGGTAGGGAAAATAGTAAAGTAGATCGTTGAATGTCTGGATGTTGAACTCTTTGCGGAGTACCGCACCGCGCTTTTCGCCCGCTCCTTTCAGGAATTCGATGGGCGTTTGCAGTAAATCTGTCTGTTGAGTGGTCATGGTTTGTATGTTTTGGGGTTTATTCTATACTGTGTTTTCAATTCTTTAAATTTTGCCGCAAAGATACATTATTTTTGAAACGGTGTGATGCACACACCCAAAATTCCGTATTACTTATTTCCCATCAAAGGGTGTTCTCGTCCATTGAAATCCCCTCTGAAAAATCCCTGAAGAAATCGTGGCGGAGGAGCTTGGAGATGCGCACGAGCATGTCGGTGTCGATGCTGGGACGTTTGAACATCTTATAAACGTCGCTGCGCTCGCGGTGGATGGCACCAGAGAACCAGGTCACCGAGCGGCCTTGCGCCTTCAGCTCCGCCTGTATCATCCTGCCTATGTGTATGGTGGCCATATTGATGTCTTTCCCTCCGAGCAAAAAAATCGTGAACTTCTTGTTATTCGTACCTGAGGTTCTGGACGTACCTATACCACAAACAAAGAAAGCCCACGATTACTCGCGAGCATTTCCACTTTCTTTTGTGGTATTGTACTGAAATTGTCCAGATTTCAGGTACCAAAGAAAAGCGAAAACGCTTTCTATACCAATATGTTCAGATGATCTGTTATACCGCTGTATGGAATGATTGGTGAAACAATCCGTGAATTACAAGCGGCAAAGATAACAAAAATCCCGATAGGCGGGTAGTAAAAATGCGATGATGAAATAGCATCGTGGAACGCTTTCCCTGCTGAACTTTCAGCCCTGACGGCTGCTTCGCGAACGTAGCAACCAGACAAACCGACACGACCAGCAAATGCACCATTCCGTTTGGCCTCCCTCCGCTAACGGAAACAACACGCACTTCCGAAACCCACTTCGCCAACGGAAAAGCGAGGCCTCGACCGGCCAAACGGAACCTCCGACTCGCAAGGGCAAGGGAAAACGGAACACGACAAACCTGCCAAGGCACAGAATAACGTTCCTCAACCCGTAGAGACGCAAAATTTTGCGTCTCTACAACGTCCGCCAAACATTCATCATTCTTCATTCATCATTCATAATTCATAATTGAACAAAGGGCGCAGCCCCCCACGGCCACACCTTTTTGTAATGCAGAATGTTGAATTATGAATGCAGAATTTAATCGCGCAGGCAGCGGACGGAAAACCAGCTGGTCGTGTAGTAGCTTTTGCGACCCAACGCGGCGTCATTGGAGCCCAGATAGCGTGCCCACGCGCCTCTGCCACCCATCGTAGCACTCCAGAAGTAGGTGAGGCTACTGCCACTAGGGCCGGTCAAACTGTGGCCGAAGCCGCCGGCAGGCAATGCACCGAAACCGGTGGCGTTGTTGGTACTCGGCTCATTACCCACCGCACAGTCGTTCGTACTGGGGTTCCAACCCGTTTGGGAAGCCAAGGCTTTAGCAATATTATTCTCAACACCATTACATCGGTATGCGCTATTACTGCGTACTGTTTCCTCCATTTCATCCCATTCCGTGTCGCTCGGCACATGCCAACCAACTGGACATATACCCATCACTCCAGATGGATTGGTAGAGGAACTGGAAGTGCCATGCATCACCGCCGCCCAGTTGTAAAGGAGTCCGTATCCATTCGGTGACTCACAATAGTAAGCCACTGTAGATGAAGGGTTATCACCTGAATGAAACATTTCCGTTCCATCCGCATAGTGCGTGGTCTGCAAATTCTCTTTCATCCAGCATTGATCTTCAATTTTGACAGTATGGTAAACATTGTTATCATAGTCAGTTACTGTCACCGAACCTCCGCATTTATGGTAGGTGAATTGGATTGTTGCTCCGTATGCGATTCCCGTATCGTTTATGGCATACGCACGAACATAGTAGGATTGGTTATTGGTCATGTTGGGAAGAAATGTTGCGAACTGTAGGGTGTTCCCACTCACCGATACACGATACTCCGTGGTGTCAGGCATAGTGGAAGAAATGCTATAGCAGAAACCCTTGTCCGTGATAGGCAGTCCTCCAGTAGAGTTTACTTTTCCTGTACATTTTCCAAGTCCAGAAGCAGAAAGAGTGGCCACTTCAGGTACTGTATTGGCCAAAGTGGTCACAGGTATCCGTTCACTGTTGGCTTGCTGCCCGATATTGTTTCTGGCATACGCCCACACGTAGTAGGTCGTATTCGGTGTAAGCCCGGAAATTATGGTGTCGAACGTTCCTGAACCAGATCCTATAGGAATATAGGTGTCTTCTTCGCTCGGGATGGGCGTGGTGGAATAGCCAATCCCCCTTTCAACTACCGGATAAGAACCCTCGTTAGTCACATTGCCACTACATGTGAACGAAGTGTAGGTTATTCCTGTGGGAGTTAAGATTTCCACTGAAGGGGGCAGATATGCCAATGTGCTGAACACCCTATCCTCGCCATAGTTGGTGCCCACGCTGTTTGTGGCGTAGGCACGCACATGATAGACGGTGTTGTCGGTCAGTCCTGTCATGGTGCAAGTAAAAGTTCCCAAACCACTTCCAGTGTATTCAGCAATGCTGTCATGTTGAATGGTGGGATTTTCGTTCAACCCGAAACACAAACCCTTTTTCGTGACGGATGACCCACCGGCGAAAGTAACATTTCCGCCGCACATGGCCGAGGTGTATGTTATGTTAGTCACTGTGTTATTCGTGGTCACCCGAGGTGGTGTTTTTGATGATACAAACGTAAAAATGCTATCTGCTATTTTTGTTCCGACACTGTTGGTGGCATACGCCCGCACATAAAAGGTCTTGTTGGCATCCAAAGAATCGATGGCAACGGTTGCGGAGAAAGCCCCTTCTGAAACAACGTCAACCGTAAAATTTCTCCAAATAGAGGGATCGCTATCGACAGCTCTGTAGGAAAAGCCACGTGCCAGTAACATAGAACAGCCATCATTAACCACATTGCCGTGGAAAGTGGCGGTGTAAGGAAGAATGTTTGTAACACTGTCCATAGTGACGGTGGGGAATGTAGGCGTATTACAGATGGTCGTGGTGAAACTCACTGTATCACCGTACGCCGTCCCCACACTGTTGGTCACGTATGCACGGACATAGTAGGTGGTTCCGGGATTCAAACCGATAGCCGTTGAAGTGAAAGGTCCAACCGTTGACCCATCATTGGTATGGCTGTCCGTAACATACGGAGGATAGGACGTGCTCCAGCAAATACCACGGGCAATAATGCTCCCATTACCATCGGAAATCACATTTCCGCCACCCACGGCACTGTTCACCCCCACGTAAGTCATGGGAGAAGTGGTTACACTACCCAGTGTCTGTGCCGGAATCGGTTGGTCCAGATTCTCCTCCAGCTCCTCAATCCTGCTCTGCAAACTGTCAATGGTGCTATACAACGCAGCCAATGCATTGTTCATCGCAGCCAATTGATTGGAGAGCTCCACCTCGGTGATGTAGTGTGAATCGTTGGTAAAAGCACTCACATTGGTGGGCACACTCGGGATGGTCGGTTTGTTGAGAATTGCCGCCACACCTGTCGTGGCATTCCAATCGGCGTTCATTTGCGCGGGAACATCGTTGGCGGTAATGTAACCCGCGTCATTGGTGAAGGCAGACACGTTCGTAGGAATACCTGCCGCCGCCTGCACGTCCGCAGCAGTGATATAGCCCGCATCGTTGATGAAAGCGGAAACGCTGTCAGGAACGGTCGGAATCATCGGACGGTTGCTCAACGAGTTATAATCCCCATCAAACAAGGTCGGGCGGTTGCTCAAATCATTATAGTTGCCGCTAAACAGCACTGGTTTGTTACTCAACGAGTTATAGTCGCCATCGAATAGGGAGGGTTTGTTGGTCAGGTCATTGTAGTTGCCACTGAAAAGGGTCGGTTTGTTGGTCAGGTCGTTATAGCTGCCACTGAAGAGAGTTGGTTTGTTGGTCAGGTCGTTGTAGTTTTTGTCCCAAGCGTTAAACTGCGGGTCTGTCTCGGTGTAGCTGGAGAGATAACCAGCATCGTTAGTGAAAGTGCTCACGTTCGTGGGAATTGCAGGTACAGAGTCCTTAGTGATGTAGCCCGCATCGTTGATGAAAGCACTCACGTTCGTCGGCACAGAATCCATCGTGATGTAACCCGCATCATTCGTTAATTCGCCGACAGTTTGCGGAATTTGCGGACGGTTCGTCAAGTCGTTGTAGTCGCCGCTGAAACCATTGCCCGCTTCCTTGGAATACAGCGCATACGGCACGCTCAGCAGCTGCTGCTCGCTCGAAATCGTGTAATTGGTGCCGCCGTTCGGATCAATCTCAGTTTTCAGAAAATAAGGACCGTTTGCCCAGTCTATACTAACGATGGAACCTTCCAGCAAGTTTCCACTTCCAATGGATATTGTCACCAAGCCGTTGGCATTGGTTATGGCGGTGTGCGTCTCCCGAAAGACTATGCTGCCGTTGACCCCGCCTTGCATCAGGCTGATTCGGATTCCAACAGGGGAATCGGTGACCAGCGCGTTGCTAGCGTTCCGCACTACCGCTTGGTAGCTGAACTTCTCCGGCGTCTGCGCGAAGAGAGAGACGGCGCAGAGCACGGTGATGATGATTAATGTAATAGATCTTTTCATATTTTTACGATTTAGTTTGTATTTTCGTTTTTTTATCCCAGAGCTCACTGCGTTCACCCTGGGTTGACACGTGTCGGGCTTGCAGCCCTCTTGGTATAAGGAATTGTCTTTCATAGTCCTTTATCGTCCTTTCATCGTCCTTTCATCGTTCTTTCATCGTTCTTTCGTCGTCTTTTCGCTAAATTCGCAAAATTCGCCGTAACAAAACACAAAGAAAGTGGAGCTTCTATCCGACAGCATCCACGAAGTAGGGTCTGGACTCCCTGATTACAAGATACTGAAGAACAAGCCCCACCGATTGGCAATAAACACACAATTGGTAAGCTTGATTTCCGAATATCCGTGTAATCGTCAGCAAATTGTCCAGATTTACTTCGACGGATAAGCGAAAACTCGCTTTCTTTTCAATAAAAAACCGTTGCTCGCCTTTCAGCAAACAACGGTGCAAAAATACAAATTTTCAGAGACGCTACAGGGTGACCGATTTTTTTTTCGTTTCGCGGCGAACCATCCGAACCCCTCACCCGATCCATTTCCCCGCGCCGCGAATCAGGAAACCGTCCCGACCAGCAAATGCACCATTCCGTTTGGCCACCCTCCACAATCGAAAACAACACGCATTACCGAAAACCACTTCGCCAACGTTAAAACGATGCCTTGACCGTCCAAACGGAACCTCCGTCTCGCAAGGGCTCCTATCATCGTCGCTTCATCGCTTCATCGTCCAATTTCCCGCGAAACCACGACTTCAAAATTTACAATTGCAATACTAATAGTTAATGTAACATTTGTAAACAACTGATTCCCAGCGAGAAAAAAAATACGCAAAACCCTTGACAAACGGGATGTTTTGTTGTATCTTTGCCATCGGAAATGCAGTTGAACAATGGGGCATTTGTGTTCCCGTTTCAGAGACGCGCCATGGCACGTCTCTACGGACGACCGTCAGACTGGAACGAACAAAAATAACAAACCTAAACAAAAAAAACAATGACAAAAAAGAAAACAAAAAGAAAGTCCAAGACAGAATCATTGGCAGTTGTTCTTTGTCAGACGGCTTCGGGCATATCACAGCCACTCTACAATCAG
>CAMJPH010000063.1 GCA_946407715.1 uncultured Bacteroidales bacterium
ATTGGTGTAATAGGGTGGCAAGGTGTATTTGTCGTTCTCATCGTATGACCCTCTCCTCACGTGCGCAATCTCATAGTGGAGTGGCTGTCCGTTCACCACCACCTTGAAGTTCCGCATGTGCGGGTGGTTCGGAAACAGTGTTATGGGGTTGCGGCCACTGTTGTAGGGCGACTGGGCCTCGAACCCGACCAGCAGTTCCTTCTCGCCCACGGGGTTGAAGAATTCATAATAGACGGTCACCTCGATATGGTCACCCACGCGGTTGATGGTCAACACCTCCTTCTTCACGCTGATGTCAGTCTCGGTAATCGGGATCAGTTGGTTGCCGGAAGCGTAGAACACACCATCGTTTGCGGTGACGAAAAATGTTGATAGACAGCAGAATATGACAATAATAAG
Organism: uncultured Bacteroidales bacterium; assembly: GCA_946407715.1. The sequence continues at coordinate 400 of CAMJPH010000063.1, forward strand.
TTTTCTCATAACGGATTTGGTTTGCAGGTGCGAAATTACGAAAAATATTTTTTTCTCAACGAATGCAATATATAACTAATTTTTTCGTTGTATGATTAAAAAATAAATTATATCTTTGCAGCGCCAATTTAAATGAAGAATTAAAAATGATGAATGATGAATGGTAATGGTTTGATAGAGTTGAAGTTATGGGCACGACGTTTTGTCGTCCTTGTTTCATTGATGATGATACTAAATGCGATATCGTATCTCATCACACTGTTTTGGAAACAGCCATTCTCCTATGTTTATATTGACGGTTTTGATGTCGGTTCTTTTTTGTTTATAGGGATGTTGGCTCTCCTTCAAAGTTGTGTGATGATTAAAGGTAGGCGTTGGCGAATATTCATTGTGCCACTTGTAATACTGATTTTATTCTTGCTGTTGGCGCATTATGACATCACGGAGGGAATGGATTATGGTGCTGATATGATTACCATTATGGCTGCTTCGACGGGCAGATTGTTTACTTTGCCTATTTTTATTGCCTTGAAATACGACATTTCAGATATGGCTTGGCGAGTGGTGTGGCGGTTGGTCTTCTGTTTCGGTCATGCGGTTTATCTTCTCCTTGTCTTTTGGCTGACGGAGATTATAGTATTAAAGTGGGAGAAAGCGGTTCCGTTAGATGCAACAGCCAACATTCAGGGCTGAAAGCCCGACGTATGTCAACCCAGGGCTAACTTCGTTCACCCTGGGACGAATGACGATAAATAACAAACAAAAAATAAGAACAATGAAAGAATTAACCAAAGCAGAAGAACAGGTGATGCAGGTGCTTTGGCAGATCAAACAGGGATTCGCCGCCGACATCATCGCCAATTTCCCGGAACCGAAGCCGGCTTACAACACCATGCTGACCGTGGTGCGCATTCTCGAAAAGAAGGGGTTCGTGTCGCACGAGACCTTCGGGAAGTCGAACCGCTACTACCCGCTGGTGAGCAAGGAACAGTACTCGGAGTCGTTCATGCAGCAGTTCGTGCGCAACTACTTCGACAACTCTTTCAAGTCAATGGTCTCCTTTTTTGCTAATAACCAGGATATTACGTTGGAAGAATTGGACGACATTCGTCGCATGATCGATGCCGTTCCGCAAGATGATTCACTCGCAAAAACCGAATAGTCATGAATGCAATCCTTTTTTCCGCCATCGCCATGGCACTGTTTTTCGGTTTCTATTGGCTGACGTTGCGCCGGAGTAACTTGTTCCGCTTGCGCCGGTTCTATCTTGTGGGCACATTGGCGCTTTCGTTGGTGCTGCCGTTTGTCTCCATCGAGATGCCGAGCCGCGTGGCCGCTGTTGTAAAATCAACAACAACTGGGACAACGTTGACAACAGGGGCGGTTGAGTCAACGACAAATGGGACAACTTTGACAACAGGAGCGGTTGAATCAACGACAACTGGGACAACGTTGACAACAAAGGCGGGTCAGTCAACGACAACTGGGACAACGTTGACAACAGGGGCGACAAAAAAGTTGTCTTTTAAAGATATGGTATGTTATGGGTATCTTCTCGGTTGCGGGGTGGCTTTTATCCTGCTGGTTATCAAGCTCTTTAAGACGTTTAGGTACTATCGGCGCAGTGTGCTGTCGGATGAGCTTTCGACGGGCGACATGTGTGTGCGGGTGTTAGGCGAGCCCGACGGCAACCTTCCGTTCTCGTTCCTGCGGTCGATGTTCGTGAATCCGGAAGTGTTCACGGAGAGCGAGTTGCAGCAGGTACTGAGGCATGAGCGGACGCACATCCGCCAGCGTCACACGTGGGATCTGCTCTTCACGGAAGCGGTGCGGGTGCTGCAATGGTTCAACCCCTTCATTTACTTGTATGCTAAGGAGTTGAGCAGCGTTCACGAGTATCTTGCAGACGAGCAGGTGTTAGCGCAAGGTGCCACCAAGCGCGACTACCTGGAACTGCTGTACAAGCAGCTGTGCGTGGGCAAGTTCGTGCCCGTGGGAAACAGTTTCCGCCACCTGCTGACCAAGAAGCGGATTCTGATGATGAATCAGCCGGTAAAACGCAGAGTGTCAGCATGGTGGCTGCTCGCGCTCGTTCCCATCACCGCCGGACTCTTGTTGGTGAACTGCCATCCGAAAACGGAGACGATTGCTGAGGAAGAGGCGGTTGAGGAAGTTATCGATGAGCCCGTTTGCATGGACCCCGATACGATGCCGCAGTTCCCGGGTGGAATCCAGCAGTATGTCAATAACCTCATCGGTAGCATGAAGTATCCTGAATTGGCCAAGAAGTACAAATTGTCAGGAGTTCTTTCGGTATGTTTTATTGTGGAGAAGGATGGACGTGTTCTTTTCACGGAGTTGGATACAGCTCATGTCAAATGGGGTGATGTTTGTGGCAAGAAAGGGGAGATGGTGCTTACGGCTCCTTTCGAAGGTCGTAAGGACAGCAATGACGGTTTGGCTGTCGCGCATCTTGATCTCGGAGAGGATGCCCCCGAAGATAAAGAATCTCGGAAAGAGATCTTGCGGCAGATAATGGATGACAATATGGCGGAAATAAATCGGGCTTTCCGTGCCGCACCCGCCTGCAAGCCAGCCATGAAGGATGGAGAACCTGTGCGTTGCAAATTGCATCTGCCGGTGGGATTCACCACGGAGGAGCATGTCGTTAACAAACTAGTAATGTTTCAAGACATCGCCGTTTCTCCAACTGCAAAGCCGTCAAAAGATCGTTACGTTACTGGCATAGTCGCACTCGATGAGCAGCTTGGGCCTGATTTTATAGACATTCCGTGGGTCGGCTACACCTCCGCAGAATAGTTAGTAGTTAGTAGTTGGGAGGGAGGACAGACTTTTCAAGGATTCGGGGGAATGGTGCAGTTCAACGCATTCAGTACATCATGATAGGAAGAAGGATTTATCCTCAAACATCCTACGTCTCACGTCTTGCGTCTTAAACAATAGAGGATAGCATCGTCCACAACAGCCTCGTGGGTAGCCCCATCACGTTGTAGTAAGAGCCGCGCACCTCGCGGATGCCCACGTAGCCGATCCATTCCTGCACCCCGTAGGAGCCGGCTTTGTCGTATGGCTTGTAGGTATCTATATAATATTGTATCATGTCATCGGTCAGTTCGTCAAATACCACTTCGGTGGCACGGAAATCCGTCAACTGCTTTTGCGGCGTGGCCACGGTCAGACCGCTATAAACCGTATGCGTGTGGCCCGACAGCATATTCAGCATCCGCCTTGCATCCGCCTTGTCCTGAGGTTTTCCGATAATTTCCCCGTTCACTACCACAATCGTGTCGCACGCGATGAAAAGAGTCTTTGGGTCGTACTGCGCCATGTTGATGGGGGATAGTTTCAGCTTGGAGAGGTGCATCACGATCTGTTCGGGCGACCATGACGGGTCGTAGGTCTCCTCCACATCCGTTTTCATCACCTCGAATTCCACACCCATGCCTGCAAGGAGTTCCCTGCGACGCGGGGATTTCGATGCGAGGTATATTTTGTATTGTTGTAATTCGGTTAATAGCATTGTTCCTTATTAAAACGTAGTAGAGACGCAAAATTTTGCGTCTCTACCATAAGATTCATTGTCTGATTGTGTCTTTAACCTTCCAACTGTATTTTTACATCATTCAGCACGTTCATATAGTTGATGAACGCCTGATATGGTGACGAATAAACCTCAAAGTTACGTTTCACAAATCTGTGTCCGAACCATTTGGAACTCATGAAGTTGAAGTGGTCGGCGGCTTGGAGTCGAAGCCAGCTCAGTTTCGCTTCCATATTGTCGGATTTCTGGTACAGGGGTTCTAACTTGAAAAGTTGGTTGAAAGCCTCCTGCTGCAGTTCGTTGCCGAGCCACTCATTGGTGTCCTTCTCTTCTCCCGAACAGGAGATAGGCCATGGGGCATACATCGTGGCGGGACTCAAATCCATGTCTATCACATCTTTGGGTGAGATAAACGAGTAGTTCTCGTGCTTTATCAAGGTGTTGACTAACGATTTGAAGAACTCGAAAATGCCGGTATCGCCGGTGTAGTGTTCTCCGATAGTCTCATAGTCCCAGAACAGGTTGATGAGCGGCGTGTCGCTTTCGGTGTTGACGTTGTCGAGGAATCGCAGGTATTTCTCGGCGGTCAGCGGATATTGGTCCCAGCCTTGGTCGCAGAATCGCAGCGTGATGTCGTCGCAGAGCTGGTAGGAGCGCAGCAGCAGTCGGACATCCGTCTGATAAGGGTTGCAATAGAGGTAAGTGGGGCTCTTCCAGCCGAGGATGTGCCGTGCGCCCTCGGTGAGGATGACGCGGTAGCCGGCGTTTCCTAACCATTCGCCGATTTCATCGGAGTAGATGATTTCGGTGTTGCAGAAAGAGACCGGTTTCACGCCGAACGTGTCCATCAACAGTTGCTCCTGCAGGTGTACCTGTTCCATGAAGGCGCTTTCGCTGTGCAGCGAGGCGATGCTGTGGGTGTAGGTGCTGCCGGTGATTTCCACGCAACCGGTGGCTATTAGTTCCTTGAAACTGTCGATGACCTCTGGACAGTAGTTCTTGAACAGCATAATGGAGCTGCCCGAGATGCTGAAGCTGCAGCGGAACTTGTCGGGGTTCTGCTTGATGATTTCCAGCAGCATCCGGTTGGCCGGCAGATAGCAACGTTCCGCCAGACGTTTGGTCAGATACTGGTTCTGGTAGTCATCGAAGTAGTGATGGTCCTGGTTGATGTCAAAAAAGCGGTACGTGCGCAGACGATACGGCTGACTAATCTGAAAGTGGAAACATATTTTATTCATAATGCAACGTTTTTTCGTAAATTTTGACTAATTTCTTGGCCACATGCTCCCATTTGAGGCGATCGACCTCGGCGGCTCCCTCTTCGGCGAAAAGCTTAGAGAGGGCAGGGTAGTGGAGCAGACCGTATATGGCATCGGCAGTGGCGTCGATATCCCAGAAATCAACTTTAATAGCGTGAGTAAGCACCTCGGAAACACCCGACTGCTTGGAGATGACCACGGGCACTTTCGCGCGCATGGCCTCCAACGGCGAGATGCCGAAAGGCTCCGAAATGGAAGGCATCACATACACGTCGCTCATGCCGAACATCTTGTTGATGTCATCGCCACGCAGAAACCCGGTGAAGTGGAAACGGTCGGAGATGCCCAACTCGGCCACGCGTTCGATGATGTGCGGCATCATGTCGCCGTCGCCGGCCAGCACGAAACGGACATAGGGGTCTTTCTCCAACACACGTTTGGCGGTCTCCACGAAATAATCGGGACCTTTCTGGAAAGTGACACGCCCTAAGAACGTCACGATTTTCTCCTTGACGAACTTTTTGCGCTCCACCACTTTGTCGTTGGGTTCCACGGCATTGTGCAGCGTGAAAACCTTCTCAGCGGGAATGCCGTATTTGTTGATGACGATATTGCGGGTGAGGTCGCTCACAGCGCACACGGCATCGGCGGCGCTCATGCCCTCCTTTTCCATGCCATAGACAATATCGTTGTAGTTCTCGCCGCTGCGGTCGAACTCCGTGGCGTGGATGTGAACCACTAATGGTTTCCCGGAGGCGCGTTTGGCGGCGATGCCGGCGCGGTAAGTCAGCCAGTCGTGCGCGTGGATCAGGTCAAAGTCTTCGTTTCTGGCAATTTCTGCCGCGATACTGGCATATTGGTTCACCTCTTGCATCAGATTCGGACCGTATTTTCCCGAAAAGACGTATTTCCGTTTTTCTCCGGAAACAGGAAAGACGCCGCTTTCAATCTGGCTGATGACGTTGTAGTAGTCATCCATACCCACATACGGGACAAGTCTGCTGTTGACTTGGATGTAGGAGGTCTCTTTGGAGTGAAGGAAATATTCGGAAGTGCGCGGATCGACTTCCACATCACTGCCGTTCACGATTTTGACGTATGAGGTGTCCTCGTCGCCGGAGGCCTTGGGCATCACGAAAGTCACGTGTACACCATTGAGCGCAAGTCCTTTGGTGAGCCCGTAACAGGCTGTGCCCAAACCTCCTGAAATATGAGGAGGAAACTCCCATCCGAACATTAATACTTTTATAGCCATAGTTTATAGGATGTCATCTTATTTTTGTACTTGTTCAATTTTCCATTTCATATAGAGCAGTGCGGCGACGCTCCAAGCCTGTGAGATGCAGCCGTTGGGCTTGTAGGGCGGATCGCCGTCCGTGATTTCGGCAATCGTGGAAAGCCCGTAGGAACTCATGCAACCGTCGAAGCGGTAGAGGATGCGGTTAAGCACATCAGGGGCGCTTTCGGGATAGACCTTGAGAATGCAGTCTGTGAAAGGGAACAGCAGCCACGGCCATACAGTACCTTGGTGATAGGCTGCGTCGCGTTCCGCTTGCGTTCCGTTGTAGTGACCCTTGTATTCGGGGTCTTTGGGTGACAGGCTGCGGATGCCTTTGTCGACCAGCAACTCCTCGGTGACGCACTTGAGCACCAACTGACGGATTTTCTCGCTGATAGGCGAGAAAGGCAGGGAGGCTGCAATGAGCATGTTAGGACGAACCTGGAAGTTCTTGTAGTCGCCATCCACATAGTCGGCTAAATAGCCAATCTCCTTTGACCAAAACGTCTCTTTGAAGACAGTGGGGAAATTGGATACAATCGGTTCCCATTCAGCGACAAATTCCTTGTCGCGGCTTCTGCTCGCAAGGTCGATGGCGAATTTGATATCGTTGTACCACAGCGCGTTGATCTCCACTTGGCAGCCGGTGCGCGGGGTCACGGGACGGCCATCGACGATGGCATCCATCCAGGTAAGGGCGAGTCCTTCGCCCCCGGCATAGATGAGACCGTTGTCCAGTCTGTGGATATGGTTCAGGGTGCCGTCGCGGTAGGCGCAGAGGATGCTTTTGATAGTGTCGCCATATTTTGTCCAAAGGACCCTTGGTTTATTGATGTGGTCATAGTAAATCTGCAGAGCGCGGATGAACCAGAGCGGTGCATCCACGGAGTTGTAGGAAGCACCGTTGCCGGATCCTATGTTGGGGAACAGTCCGTCCTTGAGGTCGGCAATCATCGTGTCGACGATTTCCTCGAAGAGGGCGTTCTTTTTCAGCGGCAGGGTGAGGCCGGGCAGGGCGATGAACGTGTCGCGGCCCCAGCGTCCGAACCAGGGGTAGCCCGCGATAATGTCGGTGCGGCCGTTGCGCTTCACGATGAACTGCTCCGCCGCATTTTGCAGGCAATTGGAGAACGTGGAGCGTGTGGGATGTTTTTTCGCCTCTTTGGCGTAGATTTTGGCGATTTCGGCAGCTTCTACTGGCTCGGTGCCAATGCACAGGTACAATTCCTTGCCGGCCACTTTCGCCGTGATGGTGCCTGGACGCCACAGATCCTCATGACCCTCATAACCGCGCTTCAGCTCCTCTTCATATTCTATATTATAATACCAGTCGGGATGGTGCTGGTATTGCACCGGTTCCGAGAATTGGAAATAGACAGGCGTGTAGTTGTCGTACATGCAGAAGCCGACACCGTTCTCAACAGTTTGGTAATCAGTATGAACGTTGTCGTTGGCGTGTGTAAGTTGATGAATGCTGCGGAATGCCAGCAGCGGCTCGATCTGCATACAGACATCCTCAACGTTGTCGAGGAAAGTGTATTTGATGATCAGCCGGTCGGCGTCGTGTTGGAAAAGCAGCGACTTCTGGAAATTGAACTTCCCGACGCGGTAGTCATACACCGGCACGCTGTCAGCGGAAAATTTCTGCAGATATTTGTTTCCTTTCGGGTCAATGACTTTGTTCTTATACTGGTGGATGCCTAAATGGAAATCCATACTGTTGACCACGATGTTCTCGTTGATGCCAGATACCAACAGGTGGCGTTCGCCGTCGAGGTTGTCCTGCGGCACAATAAACAAGCCGTGGTATTTGCGGGTGTTAAGTCCGCACAAGGTTGTAGTGGCAAAAGCGCCCGTTCTGCTGCAGCGCAGTATCTCTCTCTCCTTCGCGAAATTGATGTTCACCAATTTCTCCTTGTCAAATGCGATATAACTCATCTTTCGTTTCTCAATTTTCGTTGTTATTTTATAATGGTTTGATTTAACTATAGTACGATTTATAAACCTATCTAAGAAACCAATCTGCAAAAATATTTTTTTTAACAATACGAATGTGTACTTTTTTTCATTTTTTATTAACCGTTCTGTAATTGTGTTTGAAACGGTTTGCTCTATTTCCTTGTAAATGTGGGCATAGCACTCAAATGTTAACCATTTTTTTCAAAAGCAGTGTCAAATCCAAAGAATTTGTATTTTTGCAGGTTTTATTCCGAGAAAGAAATTATGAAGAAAAGATTTTGGTTTTTATTTTTGGTGTGTGCTTGTTTGATGATGGGTTCCTGCCAGAACAGCAAGAAAAAAAACACACCGGAGGCGGTCACAGAGGCTTTCTTAAAAGCTTTTTATACCGCTGATTTCACCCACATGTATCAAGTCACCACGAAAAAATCCCGTGTGGTGATAAAAACACTCCAAGAAGGCATGAAGGACAGGCAGGAACAGCTTGAAACGATGCGCGGCAGGAAGATAGATTTCATGGAAACCAAAGTTGTTGCCCAGACAGATTCCACAGCAGTCTGCGCTAGCACATTCAAGGTGGATGGCGAAGACACACAGGCTGAATGGGAACTCGTAAAGGAAAACGATGAGTGGAAAGTAACGATGGTGATTCCGTGACGAGACTGAATGACGATGAAAAGCGATGAAATAATAATAGCATTTACGATCACTAATCACTGATCACCAATCACTAATCACTGAAAAAAATAAACAAATAAAATAACCAAAACGATGAATTTCGTAGAAGAATTGAGATGGCGTGGCATGTTGCATGATATCATGCCCGGAACCGAAGAGTTGTTTAACAAAGAAGTATGTTCCGTCTATCTGGGTATTGACCCTACGGCGGATTCACTGCATATCGGCCATTTGGTGGGCATCATGATGTTGTCGCACCTGCAGCGTTGCGGTCACAGACCCATCGCTTTGCTTGGCGGTGCTACAGGCATGATTGGCGACCCCTCCGGCAAAAGCCAAGAACGTAACCTTTTGGATGAGGCTACGTTACGTCACAACCAAGAGTGTATCAAGAAGCAGCTGAGCAAATTCCTCGACTTCGACAGCAAGGAGCCCAATGCTGCTCTGTTAGTCAACAATTACGACTGGATGAGCAAGTTCTCCTTCTTGGAGTTTATTCGCGATATTGGTAAGCACTTGACGGTCAATTACATGATGGCAAAGGATTCCGTGAAGAAGCGCTTCAACGGCGAGGGCGATGGTATGTCGTTCACCGAATTTTCCTACCAGTTGGTGCAGGGCTACGATTTCCTGCATCTCTACCAGACGCAAAACTGCAAGGTGCAGATGGGTGGCTCCGACCAGTGGGGCAACATCACCACCGGCACGGAACTCATCCGTCGTATGCTCAACGGCGAGGCCTACGCGCTCACCTGTCCGCTCATTACCAAGGCTGACGGTGGCAAGTTCGGAAAGACCGAGAAGGGCAATGTATGGCTTGATCCCGCCCGCACCTCCCCGTACGCCTTCTACCAGTTCTGGCTCAACTGCTCCGACGACGACAGCAAACGTTACATCCGCATCTTCATTCACTTCACGAAAGAGGAAATTGAGGAAATGGAGCGTCAGCACGATGCCGAGCCGCACTTGCGCATCCTGCAAAAGGCATTAGCGAAGGATTTGACCGTGCGCGTACACTCGCAGGAGGACTATGACGCGGCCGTCAACGCTTCCGAAATCCTCTTCGGCAAAGGCACCGCCGAAAACCTCGCTGCCCTTTCCGAGGAGATGTTCCTTTCTGTGTTTGAGGGCGTTCCGCAATTCGAGGTGCCGATGACCGTTCTCGACGAAACCTGCGGCGTGGTCGATTTCCTCGCCAAACACACCCAAGTCTTCAACTCCAACGGTGAAGCACGCAGAATGCTCAAAGACAACGGTGTCGCCATCAACAAGACAAAGGTGAAGGAAGACAAAATCGTCACCAAAGACGACCTCCTCAACGGCAAATATGTCCTCGTGCAAAAAGGCAAAAAGAACTACTATATCGTCAAATTCGTCTAACTATAACTACTAACTATTAACTACTATCTGCTTCAATAACCAATAACCAATAACCATTACCATGGGTTACATTAGTCTCATCCTCCTCATCCTCCTCGGCATCGTCCTGATGATCCTGGATTTCCTCGTGATTCCCGGCGGGGTGGTGGCTATTATCGGGGTGTTGTGCATGATTGCCGGAGTGGTCACTGCGTTTGTGCAGTTCGGCACCACGGTAGGATTCCTCACGCTCGTGCTCACCGCTATCCTTACTATCGGCTTCTTCTGGTTGATGATGCGGACGAAGACGTGGCGTAAGCTTCAGCTTAAAACTCAGATTGACAGCAAGATGAATGAAGTTGATGAGTCCAAGCTGAAAGAGGGGATGGAAGGCGTTGCTATTTCTCGTCTCGCTCCGACAGGCACCGGACTTTTCGGGGATACGGAAGCCGAGGTGGTTTCCATGCAAGGTTTCATCGACGAAAATTCACCCATTATAATCCATAAGATCGAAGGAAGCAAAGTTATCGTAGAAATTTCTCATCAAAATTAATACATTATGACTCAAACTGTTATCACAATAGTGATTGTATTGGCGCTGGTCATCCTGTTTTTCTGGATGGTGCCCTTGCGCTTGTGGTTCATCGCCATACTGAACGGTGTCCACGTCTCTTTAGTGCAACTGATTCTGATGCGTTGGCGTCGCGTTCCGCCGGATATGATTGTGAATTCGATGATTACGGCTTCGAAAGCGGGTATTGACATCAGTCGTGACCAGTTGGAGGCGCATTATCTGGCTGGCGGCCACGTGAAACCTGTCGTCAACGCGCTTATTTCCGCCGACAAGGCCAACATCACCCTTGATTTCAAAGCGGCCACAGCTATCGATCTGGCTGGTCGTAACGTGTTGGAAGCCATTCAGACGTCCGTGAACCCGAAAGTCATCAACACGCCTCCTGTGGCGGCTGTCGCGAAGGACGGTATCCAGCTGATTGCCAAAGCGAGAGTGACGGTGCGCACGAATATCCGCCAGTTGGTGGGCGGTGCCGGCGAAGAGACCATCATCGCCCGTGTGGGTGAGGGTATCGTCTCCGCCATCGGTTCCGCGGATACGCACAAGTCGGTGCTTGAAAACCCGGATTCCATCTCCAAACTCGTGTTGACCAAAGGTTTGGATTCCGGTACGGCGTTCGAAATCCTCTCCATTGACATCGCGGATGTGGATGTGGGTAAGAACATCGGTGCCATGCTGCAGATGGACCAGGCCAACGCTGACAAGAATATCGCGCAGGCCAAAGCCGAGGAGCGTCGTGCTATGGCTGTGGCGCAAGAACAGGAAATGAAGGCCAAGGCGCAAGAAGCTCGTGCTCAGGTAATTCTTGCCGAAGCTGAGGTTCCGAGAGCTCTTGCCGATGCTTTCCGTAGCGGCAATCTCGGCGTGATGGACTACTACAAGTTGGAGAACATCAAGGCAGACACCTCCATGCGCGATGGCATCAGCAAGATGGGACAGGGCGGTCAGAATCCGTCAAAAAAGTAATGAAATGAACGTTAAGACAATTATCATTTGCGTCATTTTGAGCATAACTGCTTTTGGTTATGCTCAAAATGTTTCTGCTCAGAGATTCAAATATCAGTACAGAATGGTGCAGTTGGATTCGACATACGATTCGAAAGTCAATCCGAAACTGGCCAAATATGTGGCAAAGAAGCGTGTACAGTTGGAAAAGCAGATGCAAGTGGTGGTTGCACATTCGGATGCCGAGTTGGAGTCTTTCGCGCCTGAAAGTCCGCTCTCCAACTTTCTGACAGACATCTTGTTGAACGAATCTTCAAAGTATGTCAAAGATACGGCATTCGACAACATAGATCTTTCGATGCTCAATTTCGGCGGCATCCGCACCTCTATGCCCGCCGGTGATGTGACGGTCGGCGATTTGTACCGTATCTCCCCGTTTGACAATTACTTGACTTTTATCGTGTTGAAAGGTAGTGAGTTGAAGAAGGCATTGGGCCGTTTCAATGACAAATTCAACGCCCCCTATGCCGGTGCAGCTATTGTCTATAAAAACAACAAACCTGTTAAAATTACCGTGCAAGGTAAGCCTATAGATGACAAACGGCTCTATAATCTTGTCACGCTCAACTTCATCTCTGACGGCGGAGACCATCTTTTGGAAGACATTCACTATGAGAAGATTGAATATACTACCATAACTTTCCGCGATTTTTTGATTGCAGAATTGAAAGCGATGACTTCGAGAGGCGAAAAGGTTTTAGGCAAGAAAGATGGACGAGCTGTTATTAATTAAGAATTGAAAATTAAGAATTATAACGATGAGACATTTGTTCGATATTAAACTGAAAATGGTTGCGTTGTGGTTTCTCACCACGATGTTTTCCTGTGTGATAACATTGTCGGCGCAAACACAAGGTACCGGTAACCGCGTGTTTACTGTGAACCATGTCCCTTTGAAGATGGTGTTTGTGAAGGGCGGAGACCTGCAGCTGGGATGTTCTGCTGACAGGGATGACAGCTGCAAGGCTCGTGAAATCCCTTACCACACAGTGTCTTTGTCGGACTTCTATATTGGCGAGACGGAGGTGACGCAGGCGCAGTGGAAGGCAGTGATGGGTAGCGACAATAATCCAAGTTACTGGAAAGGAAACACGCTTCCTGTGGAGCGCGTGAGTTGGGCGGAGTGTCATCGTTTCGTCACCCGCCTGAACAAGTATCTTGCCAAAGAATTGCCCGAGGGTTACCATTTCGCTTTGCCCTCCGAGGCGCAATGGGAATATGCCGCTCGTGGCGGTCTGAAAAGTGCAGGTGCGCGTTATGCCGGCAGCGACGATCTCAAGCAGATTGCATGGTACTATGATAATAGTAGCCAGCATACGCATGACGTGCGAATCAAAACAGCCAATGAGTTAGGCATTTTCGATATGAGCGGGAATGTCTGGGAATGGTGTGAAGACTGGTATGATGAGAATTTCTACGCAGAGAATACGGACTGGAACAACCCCATGAACGATCAGGAGACCTCCTATCGCGTGCAGCGGGGTGGCAGCTGGAACTATGCGGCCTCGTACAGTCGTTGTGCCACTCGCGACCGCGGTAGCATCCATTCCCGCTATGAGGATTGCGGGTTCCGGGTTGCGTTAGTGCCGAAGAATTAATGTAGAGGGATGCGGAGCTATTAGCACCGCACCAGCCACAAACGCAATGTGCTGGATGGTGGGTTCTGCCAACATTTCTCGGTATGCCTGCTGTGCGCGGTCTTGCCGTTAGGCTTGCGGATAAACGGTTGCAAGTGTCTGGCGAGGTGGTGTTTGTTTCTGATTGTGAACATGTTGTGGACGGATATGTGTTAGGGATGGAAACGGAAAACATTTTTCGTTCTTGTCCTGTTTTTTTCGTACTTTCGCCGCCTGAATCTGTCGGATATGAAAAAAAGCCTGTTGTTCCTGATTCTCTGCCTTTGGGGCATTGCGCTTCCCGCGCAGAAGCTCGTTTCGAAGCCTAAACCTGCCGACTCGCCGAAACCCTACGGACCCGTGCCGACGGCCGCGCAGGTGGCTTGGCAGCGGATGGAGATGAATATGTTCTGCCATTTCGGACCCAACACCTTCACCGGTTTGG
>CAMJPH010000064.1 GCA_946407715.1 uncultured Bacteroidales bacterium
CCTACACGCACGGCTACTATCTTGTCTCCCAGCGCGTTGGTGAAGCCTTCAAGGACGGGATGAAGCTGAAATCATTTTAATCCCCAAAATATGACAACCCACAACATCAATCCCGACCGCGTTTTCAGCATCTTCCGTGAGCTGAACCGGATTCCGCGCCCCTCGCACCACGAGGAGCGCATCGCCGACTACCTTTGCCAGTTCGCCGAGCGGCTGCATTTGGAGTACGAGCGTGACAAGGAGAACTGCGTGGTGATCCGCAAGCCCGCAAGCCCCGGACACGAGGCGGCCGAGCCCATCGTGCTACTCAACCATATGGATATGGTCTGCGTGGGCATGAGCGACCCGCTCAACGACCCCATCGAGGCCTACGAGGAGAACGGCTGGATGAAGGCCCGCGGCACTTCGCTCGGCGCCGACAACGGCATCGGGTTGTCGATGGCCCTCGCCGTGCTCGAAGACGACCGCATCGTACACCCCGCCCTGGAGGTCATCACCACGACCAACGAGGAGGACGGCATGTCGGGCGCCTCGCAGCTCAGCAAGGACTTCCTCAAAGGCCGCAAGGTCATCAACCTCGACTCCGAGGACTACGACACCATCACCACCGGGGCCGCTGGCGCCTGCCTGCAGTTCCACCGCATCCCCGTGGAACGCCTGCCAGCACCCAAGGCTGGCCAGTGGCACCGCATCCGCATCGCCGGCGGACTGGGCGGCCACTCCGGCGTCGATATCAACAAGGGACGCTGCAGCGCGGTGGAGCAGACTAAAATCATCCTGAAAGTAATCAGCAAGGAAGAAGACATTGAAGTTGCTGACATTCAGATCGGTGAAGCCAACGCCTCGATTGCATCGTCGGGCGAGATGGTGATTTGGACCGAAAACAAAGGGGCTTCCGAGTTCGTGAAGGAGCTGTTGGACAACATCAACCAGACGTTCCACAGACAATATGCCGGCACCGACCCGCACATCACCTGCAGTGTGGAGGCGTGCGAGAAGCGGGAGACGGTCATCCCCAAAGAGACTGTCGCGGCGTTGGTCCGCAGTTTGGAGAAGGTGCCGCAGGGCGTGGTGCAGATGAGCGCGGCGATGCCCGGCACGGTGGAGACCTCCAACAATGTGGGGCGCATCGTGGCGGAAGAAGACCACCTTTTCGTCTCCACCCACACCCGCAGCTTTGTTGACGACGACATGGCCGCGTTGAGCAAGACGATTGCCGCGACCTTTGCCGAAGCAGGTGCCGTTTCCGAGGTCGTGATGTCGGCCCCGGCGTGGCAGGAGGACCAGCAGTCGCCGTTCCTGCAGCGGGTCAGCGACACGTTCCAGGACGTGCTGGGCTGGCGTCCCCGTATGGTGGCGATGCACTTCGTGCTGGAGGCGGGCTTCTTCGTGCAGCACTATCCCGGCATCCAGATCGCCAGCATCGGTCCGCGCATCGTGGAGCCGCACTCCACCAGCGAGCGCGTGGAGCTCTCGACCATCCACGACATCTGGAGGGTGCTGATCGAGTTGCTGGAGCGGTTGGCGTGAGGAGGGTGCGCCTGTGTCACCACACTGCGCTGCGCTTGTGTGGTGTTAATTGCACTGCGTGCGTTCAGCCTCTCCGAGGCTGGGAGAAAAGTATGACAAAATGATAGTATATGAGCAATAGTTTCAACATCCGTCCGGCGAAGCCCGAAGAGGCGGGTCTCGTCTTAGAATTCATCAAGAAGTTGGCCGTCTATGAGAAATGCGCCGATGAGGTGGTGGCTGACGAAGCCACTGTCTATCATTCCCTGTTTGTAGAGCGTTCCGCCGAAGTGGTCTTCGCGGAGGAAGACGGCGCGGTGGTCGGCTTCGCCCTCTTTTTCCACAACTTCTCCACCTTCGTGGGGCGCAAGGGGCTCTATCTCGAAGACCTGTTCATCCTTCCCGAGAAGCGGGGTAGGGGATACGGCAAAGCCCTGCTGAAGCATCTGGCCAAGATCGCCGTGGAACGCCACTGCGGCCGCATGGAGTGGATCTGCCTCGACTGGAACGAGCCCGCCCTGAAAGTCTATCGCAGCATCGGGGCCGTCCCGATGGACGAATGGACGGTGCAGCGGTTGGACGAGGGGGCGTTGAAGCGGTTCGCGGGAGCGTAATCTGCTCTGACGGAGGTGGCGCGTTCAATCCACCTCACGACTCACCAACGCCTCTATCGGCACGGTGCTGTCCATCAGCCCGATGCGGGTGTCGGAGGCGTGGCGGTTGACGCCGGTGTAGGCTAAGGAAGCGTCTTCGTAGCGGCGGAACTTCAGAATGGCGTCGTTCATCTGGGCGCGGTTGAAGACGCCGACGCGCAACAACAGGTCGAAGTCGTCGATGGTTAAGCCTGTGACGCGCTCAAACAGACTCGGTTCCAGCTTGCGTATGACATCCTCAAGACTCTCTTCCCGATAGTCGGTGAGATACATGAAGATAGGAATTCGCGTGGCGAACTTCATCAGCTTTTCTTGCACCTCGCGCCGTTTGGAACGGTATTCCTTCTCCTCCTGCGTCAGTTCCTTTTTCTTCTTGCTGTCGCCGCCTTCACCGGCTTCGCGTTTCAGTTTCTTTATCTTATCTGCACGATTGACGATGTTTTCGATGATGTCGCTGCCCAAAGCACGGAAGCCTTCAATCTTCATAATGGCAGCCATAGCTTCGGGATTATTCAGTACCCGTTGCAGTGTGGTATTATCGACATTCACCAACTGGGCACTATTCCACCGGCGGGCCAGTAGTGTGCCGCTGGTGCCATTGTCCACAAAGTCAAGGATTTCGGTGGCATCCACCCGCTTCATAGAACTGCCATCGAATTGCAGAATGGGCAGGAAGTTGATGAACTCATCCACCTTGTCGGTGATGCGGCGGTTGCTATCCACATCCAATTGGTTGGCGTAGGTCACCACCTCGCGCAGGGCACGGTTGGGCGCGAAATCGAAGACATAGCAGGTGGGCTTGAGAATGGTCCGTTTCGTGGGGTCTTCCTCGTCGGTGGCCGTCCACGGACTCTGCACCCGGAAAGCCGTCTGGAAGTAGGTCTCGGGACTGGAGCAGTTGCGCAGCATCAGCAGTCCGCCTAACGGTCGCAGGGTGACACCCGTGGTCAGCTTGCCGCAGGTTAGCGTGATGGTGCGGGTCTTCAGCGGATTGTCGCCCATGGCCTCGCGCACCGGACCGAGAGCATCCATGCCGATACCGGCCTTGGTTCCGCTGCAGTTGATGATGGTGTAGTTCTGGTAGAAACCGTTGGCAGGACGGTGCAGCAGTGCTTCCATCGCATCGCACGAGGCCACATTGGGCAGGAACCACATCGTGTGGGCGCAAAGGTCAAGCAAACGGGTGTCTTCGAAAGGCAGTGCTGGGCGCACGTTGAGGGGCGAGCTGCCATCGCCGAAGATGGGGGCTTTGCCACGGATAATGTCGAGCCACTTCTGCACGGCTTTCTCATGGACGAAGGTCTTTCCCTCTGCCCGGAAGAACTCGTTGAGGTCGAAGCCGTCCATGTCCCATTGCTCGATCATCGCGCCGAGGTCTTGCGGCATCTGGTAGGTCATCATCACCATGGTGGGCATCTCCAAGTAGGGACCACCGACGGATTCTTTCCGTGCCTGCTCGTCTTGATAGGTCCAGTTGAAGATCTGGCTTTCCATAAACTCGCCCGTGGCGAGGGCACGGAAAGGGGTGCCGCTGAGGTAGAGGTAGTGCTTGCCCGTGATGGGCACATCGCTGTCGTCCCAGGCGCGCCCGCTCTCCACATCAATGCCGCTCTCGCTCATCACCGCGTCCTCTTCCGCCTGCCGTTTCTTGGCATCGGCATCCCCAAGGTCGAGCAGACTCTTGGCGTTGTCGTTCCAAGCCCCGAAATGGTACTCGTCCAGCACAATCAAATCCCAGTGTATGCTGTGTACCCACTCGTTTTTCGTTTTGATATTGCCGTATTTATCCCTGCCGAGGTAGTCCTGGAACGAGCCGAACACCACCAAAGGAAATTGAGAATTGATAATGGATAATGGATAATTGTCGTCGGCGTTTTTGCTGCTATAATATCGCCAGCCTTCAAAGTCGCGGTGCCGCAGCAAATCCTCCTTCCACGAGTCCTCCACGGCGGGTTTGAAGGTGAGCACCAGCACCCGTTTGGCGCCCATGCGTTTGGCGAGCTGGTAGGTGGCGAAGGTCTTGCCGAAGCGCATCTTGGCGTTCCACAGGTAATGGCTTGGGCGGTCAGGCTCCTCTTCGTCCATCCTGGCGAAGTAGTCGGCGGTCTGTCTCACCGCCTGCGCCTGCTCATCGCGCATCTCGTAGTCGAGGTCGCGCACCGTCTTGATGTCCGTATCGCGATGGCGCACAGCCACGTATGCCGCCTGTGCCTCGCGCAAGGAGCAGCGGCACCATTCGCCAATGAGTTCCTTGCCCATACGGCGCAGGTAGTCGTGGAGGTCGTGGTCGCCGAAGCTCTCGCCGCTGCCATCGGCGTAGAAGGCGTTGTCGTGCCACAGCAGGTGGTATGTCTTGTACGGTTCGGTGATGGGATGCTGCTCGTCGATGCGCTCGTTCACATCGATGCGGCCCGTCTGCCCGATCTTGATCCAGCCCGGGAAGGCGATGTCGTCGTACATGTAGATTTGCGGGACCGTGCGTTTTCCGCTGGGCAAAATCTGTTCAATTGTCGCCATAATCTCAAAAGTTTATGGCGCTCTTTGAAATAATTTTAAGGATTTAATGATACAACAAACTGTGTACTGCGTCACGAACGAAAATGACTTCTTGGCCGTTCTTATCGAGAACCACCTCGTATGCAAAATGGAAATCCTCGCAAATAAAATCCTGCCAGTTGTTTTTTATCCAATCGTCTTTCCATCTGGCCTTGGGGTAGATGAAATAGTAATCCTTCAAAGACCCAAGAGCAGCTATTAGCCGTTTCTTTTTAGCCATAACAGTCTCTTCAGACAACGAAATGTGCCTGTTCATAGCAGCGATATAGAATTCGTCAATCGCTCTCACAACAGCATCATCAACAATTACTTTCATTATTTGTTGTGATAATGTTGATGGATGAGTTCTGTCAGATGGGCATCAAGTTCTTCAAGTGTCATGCTCCGCTTGATTTCCTCGTCCGTTAATGTCCGAAGAGTCTTTTGGACAGGAGCTACATATTGCACTTGAGGCTCATTAACTTCTTGATTTTCGGTGTCTTCTATGGGATAATCTTTTGCCATTTCGTATTTTATTTTCTACTGCCGCAAAAATACACTTTTTTGTTGAACAAAAGTGCCTCCCTATATTTTATTTCAAAGAACGCAAATTATTTGTTGTTTAATATTTAACTATTCCATCGGCCGTATCATGCTCTCAATGAAGGCGATCTCGTCCTTGTCCAAACCGTATTTTTCGTACAGCATCTCGTCCGTCCAGGGGTGGGAGAAGTCTTGGAGGGGAATCAGTTCGTACACCTTTTGTGTTGTATGTTGGGTTATCTTTTTTAGTCCCAACATGAAGTGAAAGAACTTTGTTCTAATATAAGTGATAGCATTCTTTGCTTCTTCTTCTGATTTAAAAGGACCATTCATAATGTAAGTTTCGGTATTTATTGTATTAGGTTCACATAAAATGGGTTTTACAACATCTTTTCCCATTTCACCTGAACCAATCGCCTCAGGTACAATAACTTTCCAGTCATTTATGTATTCCTTACCATTCGTGATTTCAGTTGTCCTAATGTAACCTGTTGTTCTTTGGGCATACACTTTCGTGTATCCTTTTGCTGGGGAATCTCGTTCAAAATCTTTCACATAACTTCTTAGCCCAAAAGTCATTGCAGGATGAATAATGGTACTGTATGGTTTTTCTCTGTGGCTTTGAACTTTATGAAGAATGCTTATTGCTTCATTCTGTCGAATGAATGTGTCACATCCTTTTTCGAGTAATTTTCTCGTCATAGATGACACTTTTTCGTTCTCTCTGAATGTATTTACAGTTACATCACCTCTTTCATCTTTATTCCATAGAAAAATGCATACACCGCCTTTAATTTCTACTCCAGGAAAACAATCAGAAGCATTTGGCATGTCGTGAATTATTCGAATTCTATTGTCTTTTAGCATCTCGTCCCTGAAACTATTCAATTCTTTCCCTCCAGCATACCATCTTGCAGGTATAATCATACAGATGAATCTTGGATTGACTGTTTTAGCTTGTTGGACAAAAAGTGGATATATGGGTCTTGCACTGGCACCATATCCTCCATCGTCAAGTTGGTACGGCGGGTTTCCAATAATTACGTCGAATTGCATATCTTTCTTGAAAATTTCTTTGATTGATTTGTGAATAAACGGATAGGCGTAGGTCTCGCGGGTGTCGGCACGGAGGTATTCGCCCTGACTGGCACCGCAGTGTTCGCATCGGCCTTGCTGGTTCCAAGTGTGACGGCAGCGTTCGTAGCGCAGGTTGCCCTGCACATCATGGAAAGCCGTACTGACGCTGTATTTGCCGTTGGCCAGTTTGGTACAGTAAAGCGTGCGGCGGCTCATCTCGGCGGTGAGGTCGGTGCAGGCGATGCCGAAAACCTGCTTGGTCATGATGTGGTCGATACGCTGCTGCAGATCGGGAATCTGTTCTTCGAGACCCGCCAACAGCCGTTTCGCAATCTCGCGCAGGAAGACCCCGCTCTTGCTGCAGGGATCAAGAAATCGCATTTTGGAACTGCGGAACAGCTCCTGCGGCAGCAGGTCGAGCATTCGGTTGGCCAACTCGGGCGAGGTGAAGACCTCGTCGCTGCTCAGATTGGCCAAGCAATTGAGGATGTCGGGACTATAATTCATAATTCACAATTCATAATTCATAATTTGATTGGCTGATATGGTTATTTTTGGGTGTGAAGTTGAGTATAATGCACAGGTGGATAAGACCTTACAGGTTCATCGAAACTTTGCGCTTCGCCTTGCTCGTCGAAGAGGCTGTATTGGTGGCTTTGGGTGACGAGGAAGTCGAACTGGAAGTCGCGACGGGAGAACTGCATACTGCCAGCGATGGGTGTCCATTCGCAGAAGGTGATGGGCTTATTCTCGGCGGTGCGGTAGGTGAGGGCGTCACCGCAGACGATGTTTTTTCGGAGCATGTAGCGGAGGGAGAGGAGGTAGTGACTGTCCACGGATAGCCTCTCCAGGGTGGGGTGTTGAGAGAGAACATAGTGTTCCAGTCTTGTGCGGCAGGCCTCGGCGTTGTCGGAAAGGATGTCGATGCCGTAGCAGGAGCCGACGGCGATGAGGCTCTGGAACTCCCAGTCGGTCGGGGATTTGATGTCTTGCAGAAGGGAGAGTTTGCGGCGGAGGATTTCGATGAGGAAGTTGCCGTCGCCGCAGGCGGGCTCGAGGAAGCGGCTGTCGAGCCGGAATGACTCGTCTCGCACGAGGTCGAGCATAGCGTTCACCTCTCGCGGATTGGTGAACACCTCGCCATGGTCAGCCACTCGCTGGCGGCTTTTGATTTGTTTGGGGTTTTCGTTTGTTGTAGGCATAAAAAATCCGTGAACTTCTGTCGTGTACGGAGGTTCTCGACTACCTACTATCACAAACGAGAAAGCCCACGGATATAACCGTGAGCGTCCTGCTTTCTTGAGTGATAGTATAGAAATTGTCGAGATTTCCGTACACCTTGAAAAGCAAAAAACGCTTTTATACTATATGTTTAACTTTTTATTCTATTTCTATCCTTCTACTGTTTTTATATCGATATTTGGTTTAAGTATCTGTTTTATTTTGGGTGCAAAGATAATTTTTAAGGAGTTGGTAAAAACATGAAAAATAATCTCACTTATTTATTTTCTATTCTAAAGAGTTTATCTCCTTGTGATAACTTGACCACATAGTATTCATTACGCTTTAATTCTATAGGGAGTTTATCTTCGAGTATTGAAGCGATGAATTGGATGTTCTCACTGTTGGCTATTTTGGCAAGTTTTACAAGTTGATTGTCATGCATAAGTTCTTTCTTGTCATTCAAAATAAAATGAAGACAAGGTATTCCTTCTTGGTCTGCAAATAATGTATAAGCAATATCAAAACAAGAAATCTCACCCTGTTTTTTGCCAGAACTTAAGTTGGTCCCAATGATTGAAAACTTATATATGGGTTGACCTTTTCTATTAAACACAATATCTTCTTTAACAGAATAGCGTTCATCATAAAGCTCATCTGAAATATTTGAGAATATATCGTTGAACTTTGACAGTTGTTCATCAACTTTATTCCTGAAATCAGTAGAAAACAATCCTTTATCTATGCTATTTAGTTCATCCATGAATTTAGTCATCGTGATATCAGAAGTCTCAATCTGAGATAAAACAGCACTGTACTCCCCCTTGCGTGTATATTGTTCATTCAAATCATTGATTATCTTTTCCAGTTCTTCAAATGTGTTGGATGAAGTAATGCGTTCTGACAGCTCTTTTTCTTTATTCCTAAGTTTTGAAAAATCACGTTGTAGGGTGGCCAAGTGTGACTCAAGTGAAGGAATTTCCTCTTCAATGAAACGCACTCTGTTAGCAAGCATATTATTATGATATGCCACTAGTTCTTCGAATGTGTATTGCAAATTAGGAATCAATGCTGATGCTTGTTGATATATAAACTTCAGTTGTGTGAGATCTGCATCAAAACGTTGTTGATTGAAATCTTCTATAGACTCTGCGATGACATCTCGTCTTATACGTAAAGAAGTAATATTAGAAGCGACTTTGTTCAATTGTTCTTTCGTCTCAGCCAATTCTTTCAAATCCTTATCTATCTGTGGATTAAGGTTGAGTGAAGACTTTTGAGATTCCAGTTTCGCAATCTCTCTATCTATATCCTGGAGAGCTACTTTATAAGAATTCTTTGTACCATTTTTTTCCAATCTCTTTTTGAAGTTAGATTCGCTTTTGATATTTGCCAATAATTCCTCTCTTCGGCTCCCCTCGTCATAGTCACAACCAAAAAGGAAAAGATACAGCGTTTCATATTCTTCAAGTTTTGTAAATGCGTTTAGAATCTCAAGAGTGTTGTTTAGACGGATTTCCTCGTAGCGTATATTGTGGGCTATAATTTGTCTAAATGTCGGTTTGGGAACTTGTATTGTCGGAAAAATAATTTTACCAAGATGTGCTTCTAAATCGGTTTTGTTTACATCCTCGCCATTCACTTTGCAGATAGTTTCACTACGCTTCAAGAAATTTCTACTAATTTCTACCATGTGATTTGGATTGTCCAAGTTATCAACTAAAGTCAATGTGATAATTATCTTCTTTTCTATTAGATAATCTTTGACGAGTTGATAGACTTCCGTTTTGTTCTCTGGATCCTTATAAATAATACTTCCGTCTTTACCAAGACAGAAGTCGATCAAACGGAGAACTGTTGTCTTACCAACATTATTGCCTGTCAAAGTTTCCCCAATAGGGGTCTCATCAACGATTAGATTCAGCCCACGATGGAACCGAATGTCTCGTATTACCTTAGTGGGTGTGGATATAAGTAATGATTCTAAGAACATAGATAAACTTCTCCTTTCTCATTAATTGAAGCTGCATGAATCAAATACAGCCAATCCAATGATAATAACAAAAGCTTGAATGACATATCATGCTCTTGCTTCATCTGTACAAACAAATCAGCAATCGATATCATCCCCTTTTGCTGAATTACTTGCAGAACCATAGCACCTGTATAATAAATACTATGTCTTGGATGTATTGAATCAGGCAATAACATAATTGTAACCTTTAGGATTTTCAAATATCTTACAACGAATAAAAGCATCCACTACTAAAACATCTGTGCAGATGTCTATAGACTCATAACTAAGTTCACCATTGGCAGCATGATTGATTATTTCTGTTTTTACATCATTGCGAACGGCATCAAAAAGTACGTCACCTTGTTTGCTCGTCTTCTCAGTAAGATAAAAAGAACGAATCTTCTGAAGAACAAAGAATGATTTATTCATTCCTTCTGCATCAAAAGTCTCATAGACGCGTCTAACAGCGGTTTGCCAAACATTATATTCTTTGATGATGCCAACAGAATTGGATAAAGTGTTATAATCAATTTTCTCATCGATTTGGAATTCATTATCAATCTTAATACCTTCGAATTCCGATGCATCAACCTTTGTCAATAGTAGGATAACCTTTGCTAAATCAGATTCAAGTGTGGCAGAGAATACATCATTTCCTAACTCTGATTTTACGAAATCAGCTACAGTTTGTAGCCTTTCTGTAGTAAGCCCCAAAACTTCACGTAATATTGCATCTATATCATAAATATCTTCTGAAGGATTAAATAATAGTCCATACTTATTGTTAAATGCTTTGCCTTTCAAAGCATCGGCAGATCGTGCTATTGAAATGAACTTGAAAGTCCAACCAGCATATTCTGCCATAATAGGCTTTGTTAAGGCATTTTCTATCTTTTGCTTAGTGTTGGTGGAAGAAACCTGTATGACAATTTTATTTATACGGTCAATCAAATCTATTGCTTCAACATTTTGATTTACTTCATTTAGATTTTCCAGATTCCATTCAAAGAGCAAATTAAAAAAATCACGATAAAAGTTTTCAGAATGTAGATGCAAGTCAAGAATATTGAGTTTCCCTCGTCTTTCAACGCGGAAAGCTAATACGCTGAGTTTTTCTTCTACATAATCAAACAATTGTTCGCGTTTCATATTCGGTCATATATTCAAAAACAAATAAGTCTTCTTTACAAATGTATTTACAATAATGATGGCATTAAAAATTTTGCAAAAGTAATAAATTAACTTGAATCAGGGGGCAAAAAAGTCGTTTTTTTCATTTTCCCATCAAAATCCCATCAAACTCCCAACAAATCTCACAAACCCCTCCACATCTCCCTCCACGCTCGCCTTCTCCAACGCCGCCATGTACGCTTCCCGCCGCTCTACGGGGATCACCACCCAAGGGTAGCCGGCGGTCACGAGCCGGCTGTTCATCACGAAACGGGCCGTGCGGTGCACACTCCTACATCCCATACCCCTTCTCCCTCATAAACTCATCCGCCACATACAAATCCCCGTAAAGATAAAGCCCTGTCGATTTGTCGTGGAGGTCGGCGCAGGTCTGGCTCTCGTAGAATAGTTGCAACGCTTTCACGGGTTCAATATTGAGCCGCTTGGCCAACTCTACCGAGATGGCGCCAATGCGGTTGCTCATAATAATCTCCTGTATGACAGGCGATTTGACGGGGTCATCAGATTGTTTCTGTTCCATCGAATATCAAGTATTTGTCTGTTAATTCCTGTGAAAGCAAACACATTTGGTTGTTGGGCTGGTGCTGCGACAGGCGAAGCAGGGCGGTTTCCTCGTCCATCAGACCTGCCATATAGAGGTTAACGGTATCGACCACGCGGTCGTTGGCCACACCGCCTTCAATGTAATCGTAGTCGTCGGCCACAGGCTCACCACGACGGCTGGCCACAATAAATTGCAACCAGTCCTTATCGTATGCTTTGGAGACCTTGCAGCGAGCTTCAGCCAATATGGCATCGCGATTTAAACGATATCGGTTTATAATGGGAGGTTCCTTCCTGCGGTCGGCCACTTGTGTGGCCCAATCAACCGCTTGCTGACGCAAATCCGTAACATAAAAGCCCTGGCCGAAGTCCAAATTACGACGGCCGAATTTGCAGATAGGGAACTCTACCTTTTCTGTTCCTCCATGATATACAATCAGTTCACTCATTTTCCGTTCTCCCAATTGTTCATACATTCTACTAATACTTCCGCAAGATTGTCCCTGCTCTCACTATGAAGCGTTTCGTAGTGAGGGAGTATAAACCGCTCTATCAGATCCACACGCTTCATCCGTTGGTAAACTTCTTTGTAGGAAGTATTAAGAAATCTAGCGGTGGTCTCAACACAAGTGGCTATGAACGTCATGACCACTTGTGTCCTTGATATTTCTACAACATTCTTCATAACACAGCATTCAAGAGTGCAAAAATACAAATCTTTTCCCATTCGTCAGATTTTGCGCAAGAAAAAAACACCTCTCCTCACATCAACCCCCCAATAAACCTCACGAACTCCTCCACATCCCCCTCCACGCTCGCCTTCTCTAACGCCGACATGTATTCTTCCCGGCGCTCCACGGGGATCACCACCCAGGGGTAGCCCGCTGTCACTAATTGGCCGTTCATCACGGAGCTGGCGTTACAGTTTTATCCCTATTTACTCCGCTCTGACCCCCAACACCTCAAACAGTTCTGCCATTTGTGAGTAAGTGTAATCCCTTTCTGTTTCTTCTTTCTCTTTCATGGATTGGGCGGCGTTGCGTAATGCAAGCATATAATTGTATCCTTAATTTTCTTCATCGTCTTCAAAATATATAGGTGAACCTAATTGGGGAATTGCGCCTAACCGGCCGTTCCGATAGGACTTGTATAAAGACAAATTTTTGTGCAGCCCGTATTCATCCGCACGTGTGTATTCGGAATAAGCCCCTTCACGGTTCTTCTCCGCAAAGAACACAAAATCACGATGTGTGTTCAACAGGTCTTCGTTCAACAATGAAGTCTCTTGGCTGGTGAAAATCAACTGCGACTCATTAGAATTCATGACGAATGTGTTGAGAAAATAGAGCAATAAATCATCGTGCAGTTCTGAGTCTATCTCATCTATGAAATATATATTGTGGCTTGAAATCGCATTGTAAAGCGTTGATAAATTGCTTAAAAACTTTTTAGTCCCTTGAGACTGCTCATCCAAACTGAGGGTAAAAGTTTTGCCACCAGCTTTGCAATCAAAGTAAACTTTTGTCGTAGAAATGTCCTCACGGAAGTCCACAATATTAAAATCGGCTTTTTCCAACATCTGGAGATAGAAGCGCTTGGCTGAAGCAACCCCCATCACCTGTCGAAGCGATTCTTCAAGAATGAAATTCGGATTGTCGAGCTGATATACATATTTAGATATCCAGTTATACAGATTGGCGATGGGTCTGGCATCGGCTTCAAATGCTCTCTTGCCGAAACAAGAAAGAACGGTATGGTTGTTTAAGGTGTTTTGCAGAAAAATGTCCTTTGTCTTGGCCGACAGACCCAAACTTTGACCGAATTTTATGGAAGCTTGCAAATCATCAGACTGGTATTTGCGTTCATAAAAAAGCGACTTAGAACCGTTCGGGAACCATTCCATCAGCTCTTCCATAATATGTTCCATCGTAAAAGAAACGGTGTAATCGTAACGGATATGGTTAGCGTAGAACGAAACATGCATCCGTGTGGGTTTATCCATACATAAGGCAAATGATCGCCTCGTCTTAACTAACTCTGTTTTATTTTCCCGCGTATGAAACAGCAGTTCGAAAACGTTCAAAAGGGCCAGCAACATATTTGATTTCCCGGATGCATTGGCACCATATATCACCGCCAGTTTGTTAACCCGCTTCTCGTTACCCATGTCCACAGAAGCCCATTCATCTTCCTTGGATTTTGTTTCGAAGTTTAACGTTTGACGTTCCTTTATCGAAAGAAAATTCTCAACCCAAAATTCTCTTATCATAATAACAGCTTTTTAATTATGCCGCAAAAATAATAAAAATATTGATACAACCGATAAATAAATCAGATTTTTGTAAAAAAGTTACGAAATAGAAGTAAATTTCTTTTGTATCTGTTTTTCCGGTAATTTTGTTCTCATTAGTATTTATCGTCTTAGCGTTATTAGTTTTTATTGTCCTATCATCATTAGTTTTTGACGCTGAAAAAATACAAAAACAATTCAATATCACGTTATTGACTTTGACAATTGCGGAGCTTGATATCGAAAGTCGCCACTCGGAGCATCTTTCCACATCTCATCCCGTTTTGATAATCCTTAACCCCTAACCATTATTTGTGTACCTTTGCGGCGTTGTTTTTACCAATTATCGCAAATGAAAAAGACACTGCTTTTCCTGACGGCCGTCTTCTGCTTCTCCAC
>CAMJPH010000065.1 GCA_946407715.1 uncultured Bacteroidales bacterium
TGTAGTAGAAGGCCACCTTGCGGGTTTTCATCTGGTTCTCCGTCACTTGGTTCTGAATGTCGAGCTGTTTCTGCCCCTCAATCTGCTCGCGGTTGAAACTCTTGATGACGTTGATGGAGTCGATGATGTTTTTGATACCCTGACTTTTAGTCTCCAAATGGCTACGCATCTCACGCCGCCAACCCTTGAGCCGCCGTGCCTGCCGATAAGTAATCCAGAAGTAAACCGGCACGATGCCGAGGGCGACCAATCCGACATAGACGTTGGCCGCGAACATCAGGATGAGGGCGAGCAAGGCGCTGGTGAACAACGGCAGCAGGTCGATGAAGAAGTTCTGCACCGTGCGCGACAACGAGCTGACACCCTGATCGATACGCGCCTGCAGCTTGCCGGTGGCGTTGTCGCCCGAGTTGAAGAAGGCCATCTTGAACGTGAGCACCTTCTCGATGACGCTCTGCGCCAAATCGCGACTGACGTAAATCCGCATCCGCTCGCCGAAATAGTTCTGTGCGAAAGTGACGATTGCGGAGAGCAACTCCTTGCCTAACAGCACAACGCTGATAATGGTCATGATCCGAGCCGCCTGACTCCATTGGAAATTCGTGCCGATAAGCGCGTTAATGGCATCCACTGTCTTGTCTAGCACAATGGCATTGACCTGCGCCATCAAAGACCCGACCAACGTGAGGATTAATGTGATGAGTACCAGCCATTTGTAAGGTTTCACAAACGGGCGGAGGTTTTTGAAAAGTTGAAACAGGTTCATGTTGGACAATTATTTTTTTCATATACGCCAAAGACAAAATCACTGGGATATGTCTGCATATAGTGATCTTCATAATCAAAAAGATGTTGCAAAAGATGCATTTTTTCTTCGTCACATTCCACAAAATGGTGCGACAAGTCTTTGAGCAGCGGCATCAGGATGTTCCCGCCGTAGCCCTTCTCAACCCTGACGGAGAACAATTTATGGACGGAAGGGAGTATCTGCTCGGATTCGACACATTCGGATGGGTCAGAAACAATCATCCTCAGTTTTCCGGAACCGTAATATCTATTCTTGAACAGATTGCTACAAAACATCTTACGATAGGGCTTTTCGATGAGGGATAACCCTTGGTTAATCGCTTTGATCTGGTGTTTGGGGTAGATCATGCGGTTGGCACCCACATATTCGTTCATCACTAACCAACCCAACGGTTTGATGGTATGATGGATTTTTCGCAAGAATGCCTCCATGTTTTTGAAATGATGAAGGGATTCATTGAAAAATACGAGGTCGTATCCATTTTCGGGCAACGGGTAGGCATAAATGTCTTCCACTATAAAATGCATGTTATGCAAGCCCTCGTCGGAAGCGGTTTGGGCCGCCTCTTGAATCAGCCGGTCGGAAAAGTCGAGGCAGGTAATGTCCCAATGCGGATTCAATTTGGCAAGCCGGATTTCATGGCTACATACACCGGAACCGATGGACAACATCCTAATATTTTGTCCCTCAGGGATGATTTTCCCAGAAAGATACGTCTCGTAGGTCATTTCCTCGTCACCCGTAATCAACAAATTACACCGTTTCCTCACCATCGGGATCATCGACCAAGTGTCTATCCGAATGTCCGTTTCGTTGAAACTGCTCTTCGTTCTGCTTTTCCCCGAGGGCGACAGTTTGCTCATCAGGAACGGAAGCCCCCGTTGCACACTTTTCAGGTAAATGTCGCGAAAATCCTCTAACGTGATGAGTGCCATGGGTGTTTGTTATTCGTTGATGCTACCGAAAAGGTCATATTCCGCTGCGTCCGTGATTTTCACGTTGTAGAATTCTCCGATGGTCAGCGGTTGGGATTTGTCAATGAAGACGGTATTATCGACATCTGGCGAATCGAATTCGGTGCGACCGATATAGCAGTCGGGTTCCTCGCTATCAATCAGCACCTTCATGGTGTTGCCGACTCGGGTTTGGTTGATCTCGTAGGAGATTTTCTCCTGCAGTTTCATAATTTCATTGACCCGTTTGTTCTTTTCGGAGGCCTTGATCGGGTCACCAAGGTCGTAGGCAGGCGTGTCCTCTTCGCGGGAATAGGCGAAAACTCCAAGTCGTTCGAAGCGGTTGCGGCGCACGAATTCCACTAATTCCTTGTGTTGCTCTCGGGTCTCGGTCGGGTAGCCGGAGATCAGCGTAGTGCGCAGCGCGATGCCGGGAATCGTCTCGCGAATGCGGGCGATGAGGTCGTAGATGTAGGCCGAGCTGCCACCGCGACGCATACTCTGCAGGATGTCGTCGCTCACGTGCTGGAACGGGATGTCCAAATAACGGCAGTATTGCGGGTACTGCTTCATCACCTCCAGAATCTCATAGGGGAAGTTCAGCGGGTAGGCGTAATGCAGCCGAATCCACTGGATGCCATTCACTTGCGCGAGCTTGTCCATCAGGTCGGCGAGTTCGCGCTTGCCGCTGTGGTCGATGCCGTAGTAAGTGAGGTCCTGGGCGATCAGCATCAGTTCCTTAACCCCTTGGTCGGCCAACCGTTGCGCCTCCTCTACCAAAAGCGGAATCGGTTTGGAGACCTGCCGGTCGCGGATGAGCGGGATGGAACAGTAGGAGCATTGGTGGTCACAGCCCTCGGAAATCTTGAGGTAGGCGTAGTGGCGCGGGGTCGAGAGCATCCGGTCCGCTGTATTGAGCAGCTGGAAATCGGGAGATTCCAACAGCTTCGGCAGTTCCGCGAAGGTGAAGAAACCGTCCACCTCGGGCAGGGCCTCCTGCAATTCCGCCATATTGCGCTGCACGAGGCATCCCACCACATACAACTTCTTGATCTGGCGCCGTTTCTTGCGCTCAATTTGTTGTAGAATCTCGTTCACAGACTCCTCCCGCGCATCGTGGATGAAGCTGCATGTGTTGATGATCACTATGTCGCTTTTTTGTGCGCTTTCGTAGTACAGCTCGTGTCCGTTGCGGTGGAGTTGCGCGGCCATAACTTCCGAATCCACAATGTTCTTGGAACAACCTAAGGTGATGATGTTAATAGTCATATATTCAATTTTACACGGCAAAAATAAAAAAAGCCCCTGAATGAGGGGCTTTAAAATTTCTTGAATGCAAAATTATTTTTTCTTGCACTCGGTTTTGGTGGTGATACCCATGTTAGTGACTTCAGCGTTCATGTCGGTACATTTTCCGCTTTTAATCGTAACTTCAGAAGTGGTCGAAATACCACCAACAGTAGTCACACATTCACAAGTTTTGCTGCAAGAAGTTGCAACACCGGCTAACATTAAAGTAGCACCAACAATTGCCATTAATTTTTTCATAATTGTTTGATTTTAAATGAGGGTGCAAAGATACATTTTTTTTAATAACAACAAGCAAAAATTCCTGACTTCGTCAAGGCGACTACACTGACACTTCTTGAATGGTTCTTTTTGCGTATAACATGGGGGCAAAGGTACTCTTTGTCTGCTTGCGTTACCCATTCTGGATTGTAACTGTTTGATTTTCATCTTTCGCCACATGGTTGCGCAAAAAGTGATGAAGTCGGGAAAAATAAAAAAAAGCCCCTGAAAGAGGGGCTTGAAATCATAATATCCAATAATTATTTTGCCTTGCATTTAATTTTAGCACCACTTACATAAG
This sequence comes from uncultured Bacteroidales bacterium, assembly GCA_946407715.1. The sequence goes on from CAMJPH010000065.1 coordinate 3,632, forward strand.
CGTATGCAGAATTCAAGGCTTTTCCGTAGGAATTGCAGTTTTTAAAGCTACTACCATTCAGGTTAATGTCTTCAACTGTTTCGGAGAAGCTCTCTCCATCTACGGTTCCTGTAACAGTGCATGTACAAATCTTGCTGCAAGAGGTAGCAACACCTGCTAATAATAAAGCGGCGCCAAAAATTGTCATTATTTTTTTCATAATTACTTGATTTTAAATGAAACTGCAAAAATACATTTTTTTATGAAAACAATCTAAGATTATTTTTCTTTCACGCACTCCATGCCTAATTTGCCATCAGGTGTTTCCAGCACGGAACTATATTCCTCGCAATTCTGCCCCCATACAGTATCTATGGAAGTTCCAGTCACGACATCAAATTCATACGTGACACATTTGCATTTGTTGCTGCAAGAAATTGAAACTATAGCTAAAAAAATTGCGACAACGCAAAGTATAAAAATCCTTTTTTTCATAACAACTCTAATATATTGGTTTGAGCTGCAAACATACATTTTTTTTTGATATAGGCGGATGGTAATATTCCGATGAATTTTGTATCTTTGCCGTTTGAAAATTTTAAATTCAGAAGAAATGAAAAAGATTATCCCGATTATTCTGTTGGCAGTGCTTGCATTGACAAGCTGTCAAAATCAAAACCCTAACGCAGGCAAATATTCCGGCACGTTCACTTTTGTGACGAATAATGTCAACAAAGACGGTAGTGTCCAATTTGTTTCCAATCCCATGACCGGCGGTTTGCTTGTGTACGGCATAGTTCCTGTCAACCCAATATCTTCAAACGTTTATATGTCAAACGAAAACAATGCGGAACTTATAACCCAACTCCTTCAATATATCGGCAATCAAAACAACATTTACAATGCGGCTACCGAACAAATTAAAAACGTGAGGGTTGAGGTCTCCTTTAGCGGCAATACAGTAAATATGGATATGTTTTATGAAGTGGCACTGATAAGCGATCTGCTCACCACACGCGTGAGCATTGTAAGATTTGTGGGTACGAAATAGATATTTTAACAACTATGGTGAAAAAGTGGACTCTTGGGCTATTTTTCCTGCTCGTGTGGATTTTCTGTCAGGCTCAAGATTCCACTTTTTTTCATGATTACAAAATATTCTACTATCCCAATGGCATGAAGTCGAGTGAAGGCCGGATTGTGGATGGCAAGCCCGACGGTTGGTGGAAATCCTACAACGAGAAAGGTGTTCTTGTTTCCGAAGGAAACCGTAAAGATTTCCTGCTTGACAGTCTGTGGACGTTTTACAACGACGATGCTTCTGTCAGGATGAAAGTGCATTACAAAGAAGACAAAAAAGAAGGAGAACAGATTGTTTATCAGAAAGATGAATATTCCGTTACACAATGGCACGAAGATACCATCATCGGCAATGTGAACACATATAGTCTGAATCATGTTTGGAAAAAAACGATTCCTTATATGAACGGGCTGCCACATGGATTGGCCAAGGAATTCAATGACACAGGATTGGTGGTGGCCGTGACCAAATACTACCGCGGGTTGCGCAGTCGCCGGGAGGTCGTCAACCGCACCGACAAGTTTGGACTCAAGCAGGGCAGCTGGAAATTTTTCTGGGACAACGGCAACCTGCGGGTCGAAGCGCAATATCTCAACGACAAAAAGCATGGTTTCTTCAAATATTATGACGAAAACGGCGATTTCCTTTATGTTGAAAAATATGAGAACGACCAGTTAGTGAAGGATGCCAAGGAAACCAAACAGATGGAGCGGAGACAGACCTACCATCCGAACGGACAGGTAGCCATTGCCGCAACTTACTACAATGGCCGTCCCGATGGTGTGCGCCGTGACTTCGACTCCACTGGCAAAATCACCACCGGATACCTTTACGAGGACGGATGGCTTCGTTTCGAGGGCATCACCGACTTGAACGGACTGCGCCAAGGATTGTGGAAAGAGTACTACCTTACCGGTGAGCTTCGTTCGAGGGGAAAGTACAAAAACTCAAAACCTATTGGAGAGTGGGTGTTCTATTTTCCAGATAAAACTATTGAAATCATAGGCAGTTACAATGCCAAAGGGCAGAAAATAGGGGAGTGGTTCTGGTTTTATCCGACTGGCGACACAATGACTGTCGCTAATTATGAAGATGGCGAGTTTGAGGGTCGCTACGTGGAATATGATGAAGAAGGGATGGTAATGACATGCGGTCGTTACGAAGCCGGTTATGAAGAAGGAACGTGGCTGTATAGAAACGGAACGTCTTATGAAACAGGAAAATACAGTGGCGGTTTGCGAGAAGGAACCTGGAAAACATGGTTCGACAACGACAAAATCGCTTCCGAAATCCAATATTCTGAAAATCTAATGGACGGAAAATACACATTATACTGGGAAAACGGCAATGTCCGTCTGACTGGGAAATACGAAAATGGTTTGCAGGAGGGGATTTGGCAACTCTATAACGAAGAAGGAATTTTAACCATAACTACCTTATTCAAAGAGGGTAAGGAATTGAAATGGAATAACTATACAATAAAGTAGTTGGGAGCGCGTTAAAAAATTTCGTATTTTTGTGGCCTCTTTTTTCAATCTGTTTGATTAACTTAAGGATAGCAGATGAAATTTTTTTGATGTCAAGAACTTGTAATGTCTTGGTATTTGTTGTTTTATAAAATTTGAATATGAGATTAAAAATATTGATATGTACTTTGTTGTGCGGATTTGCGTGGGGGATGAATGCACAGCCGGAAAGCCAGCCCGTGTCTGATTCCTCTGCCACCAACAGCTCGCAGGAGAGTTTGGAGATTTTCACTCGCAACGAAATCCGTCTGATGGACTCTCTGCTGAACGTCTGGTACGTGAAACGCGACCTTGCCTCCCAAAACTCCGTCCTTTCCAAACTCATTGACGACACAACCAAGTATGATAACAATGACTCTTTGATATACAAACGCCTAAGTGCCATTGAAACGCCGATTCAGGTGGCATACAATGACAAGGTGAAACGGTTTATTGAACTCTATTCCGTTCAGCGTCAGCGCAGTTCATCGGTGATTTTGGGTTTGGCGCAATACTATTACCCGTGGATGAAGGCCATTTTCGACAAATATGACTTGCCTGAAGAGTTAGTCTATATCACTATTATCGAATCGGCGTTGAATCCCACGGCGGTGTCTCCGGCGGGTGCGACCGGCATCTGGCAGTTCATGTACGGCACAGGCAAACTCTACGGCTTGGAAGTCACTTCATACGTGGATGACCGCCGTGACCCCTACAAAGCCACCGATGCCGCTGCACGGCATTTCCGCGACCTCTACAACATCTTCGGTGACTGGGGGTTGGCTATTTCCGCCTACAATTGCGGCGCCGGTAATGTACGCAAGGCTATTCAACGCTCCGGCGGCAAAACTGATTTCTGGAGCGTTTGCAACTATCTTCCCCGCGAAACCCAGAACTATTTCCCCGCCTTCATCGGAGCCATGTACATGATGACGTACCACAACCTTTACGGAATCCAGCCCGCCAAAATCTCTATTCCCTTGGATGTGGACACCATCATGATACAAAAAGAAACCCATTTCCAGCAGATTGCCAATGTCTTGGAGGTCAGTTATGACGAAATCAAATCACTGAACCCGCAATACAAGAAAGATATCATCCCGGCTTTTAACCAACCAATGCCGGTGCGGCTCCGCTCTAACGACATCTTGCACTACATTGCAATGGCCGACTCCGTTCCGAACTATAACTATGACACCTATTTCAACCCGACGAAAAACCTGAATCTTGTGTCCGACAACAGCACTGTCTCCGATGATGGCATGATGATTGTGCAAAAGACTCCGAACAAGTATCATGTGGTGAAAAAAGGCGAAACATTAGGCAAAATTGCCTCGAAATACCGCACGAGTGTCAATAGTTTGAAGGCCATGAACCATTTGCACAGCACAAGTCTTCGCATTGGGCAGAAGCTGATTGTGAAGAAAGGCACCACTGTGAAAGTTCCCAATCCAAACTACAAGCCTGCGAGCCAAGACACCACGAAAACCATTGCCGACAACACTGTCGTTGATTCAACAGCAACAAAAAGCGATACGATAGGCGGCCCTGTTCCTTCCCAGCCGAAACCGGAGATCAAGCCCGTGCAGCAACAGCTTAACTACACCTCCTACACCATCCGTCAAGGGGACACACTCTCCTCTATCGCAAGACGTTATGGGACTACCGCCAATGACATTGCCCAGTACAACCACCTCGCCAACAAAGATGCCATCAAAATCGGCCAAAAGCTGAAAATCCCCAAAAAGTAACCATTTGTTTGACGGTATCGCCTCTGTAGTGCGATGTAAACATCGTCTCTATCAGAAAATACACAATCATGGGAATAGTCATCAAACAGAGCATTAGGGGCACGATAGTCAACTATGTGGGAATCGCCATAGGCTTTCTCACTACTTTTTTTATTGTGACCGCATATCTGACGCAGGAGGAAATCGGTCTCACGCGTGTGATGATTGACGCAGCTATTCTTTTCGCCAGTTTTGCCCAGTTCGGCACGAGCTCTTCCATCATCCGCTTTTTCCCTTATTTCAAGGATGAAAACGAGAAACATCATGGCTTTTTTTTCTGGACATTGATTGTTCCGATTGTCGGATTCTTTCTTTTTCTTATCGTAGCCAAATGTTTGGAAGGCACAATTATCCACACTTTTTCGAAAAATTCCGACCTGTTTGTCTCCTATTACCGATTCGTGTTCCCGCTGGCGTTGTTCATGCTCTACCAGACGGTTTTCGAGGCCAATGCCAACGTGCTGATGCGTATCGTGGTGCCGAAATTCGTGCGCGAGGTAGGCGTGCGTGTCGGCCTACTGTTGACGTATCTCCTTTACGGCTACTGGCATGTTATTGACCTGAACGGCCTCGTGATGGGGGTGTGCATCACCTATTTCCTTGCCGCCCTTGTTGATTTCTTCTATCTGTTGTCATTGGGCAGAATTTCATTTAAACCTGATTTCAAGATATTTACGAAGCCTCTACTAAGAGACATCGGATTCTATACCCTTTTCATGCTGATGAACGCCGTTACGGTAAATGTGATGCCTTTGCTGAACACTTTCTTTGTCAGTGCGGGCATGGGTCTTTCGTTCACCGGTATTTATTCCATTGCGAACTACATTGCCACAGTGGTTGAGGTGCCGAATCGGTCGCTCAACGCCATCGTGCAGCCGGAGATTTCCGAGTCTATCAAAAATAACGATATAGATAAAGCCGAAACACTTTGTAAATCAGTTTCCCTGCATCTGATGTTGTCCAGTGCCCTCATTTTTTTATTTATCTGGATTAACATTGACGCTCTTTTCATGTTGCTGCCTAACGGCGAAATGTATGAGGCGGGGAAAAGTGTGGTGCTGATTCTCGGATTCGCCAAGTTTTTCAATTCCACATTGTTTGTCAGTTCGAGCGTACTCAATTACTCGAAATATTACTATTGGTCGTTAGTATTCACGGTGGTGCTTACTACAATGGCCATTATGCTGAATGTGCTGCTGATCCCGCGCTATGGTATGGATGGAGCCTCTCTGTCGCACCTGATTTCCTACCTGACCTTTTTCCTTTGCCTGTTGATAGTGGTTCGTGTAAAATTGAATATCAATATATTATCAATGGCGCAACTCAAGGTGATTGCTTTGGTTGCCGGATTGCTGTTGTTGGATTTCGGATGGACGAAAGGAGTTGCCCCTCTCTTTATGAAACTGCCATTTTCCATGACAGTCAATACGATGGTGAATGCGGTGGTCAAAAGTGCCATCTTGATGGTTGTCACCGTGGGGGCGTGCTACTACTGGCACATTTCGGAAGACATCAACCGGCTGATTCGGAAGATGTTGAGAATCGGGGGTTAGTTGTTGGCTGTTTTTAAGACTTGTTATTGTTGGCCATTATTTTCCGGTAAATGTCAATCGTTTGCCGCGGTTCTCTTCATGGAAGATTCCGTTTTCATAAACTAAATTCCCGTTGACGAACGTGTGGGTTACCTGCGAATGAACCATAATCCCATCGTAAGGAGTCCAGCCGCATTTGTATAACACATCTTCGTTGGTAATCAATGAATTAACGTTGTCATCCACAATCGTCAAATCCGCAAAATAGCCTTCCCGGATAAAGCCGCGTCGTTCAATGCGATACAAGATGGCAGGATTGTGACTTGTTAATTTTACCAAATCGGTGATTTTCAACTTGTTGCGTTTGAAATTATCCAGCATAATCGCGAAATTGTGCTGAATTGATGGAAATCCAGATTTGGCAGTGAAATAACTTTCAGAGAATTTTTCATCCCGAAGATGCGGTGCATGGTCGGAACCGATGGTGTCGATGTAACCATCCTGCACACCCCGCCAAAGTGCGCGTTTGTCGTGTGCCGACTTTATGGCCGGATTGCACTTGATGGCGAAACCGTACTGGTTGTAATCCCGGTCGTCAAATAACAGATAATGCGGACAGGTTTCTGCCGTTATAGTTTTGGATGTCAACGGAATGTCGGGGGCAAAAAGCAGCAGTTCCGCACGAGTGGAAATATGCATGACATGCAGACGCGCACCTGTTTTTTTGGCCAACTTAACAGCTTTTTCAGTTGAACGGTAGCATGCTTCTTCTGTGCGGACAAGCGGGTGGATATTGGCATCGGGAATGATTTCGTGGTTGTTTGCCAATTCTTTGTAATACTGTGTGTTCCGTTTTATGATCTCCTCGTCCTCACAATGTGCAGCAATAAGGCATGGCGATTCTCTGAAAAGGTTTTCCAACACGGATTCCTTGTCCACCAACATGTTACCTGTACTGGAACCCATGAACAATTTCACGCCGCAAACTTTTGCAGGGTCGGTTTTTACAATTTCGTCAAGGTTGTCGTTTGTGGCTCCGATGTAGAACGAGTAGTTTGCCAATGATTTTTCGGCGGCAATGTCAAATTTCTCTTGTAATAAAGTTTGTGTTGTGGTTTGCGGAATCGTGTTGGGCATCTCCATATAGGAGGTCACGCCGCCTGCCACCGCCGCCCTGCTCTCGCTGTAAATGTCGGCTTTAGCAGCCATGCCCGGTTCCCGGAAATGTACGTGTTCGTCAATTATCCCAGGAACAAGGTACTTGCCACAAGCATCAATTACGTGCGCGTTTTCCGGCTCGAAACGTTCTCCATCACGCACAATCTTGGATATAATACCGTTTTTAATATAAAGGTGAGCCGGAAAGGACTCACCTTCGTTCACTATCGTTGCATTTTTGATGTAATAGTTCATTTGTGAATTGTGATTGGTGATCAGTGATTGGTAGAGACGCAAAATTTTGCGTCTCTACAATACCTTTATTCAGCATTCAGCATTCATAATTCATAATTAGAATCGTCCGCCGGCACCTCCACCGCCGAAGCCACCAAAGCCACCAAATCCGCCGAAACCTCCACTGCTATGGCCGCCACCGAAGCTACCGCCACCGAAACTGCCACCGCCAAAGCCACCGCCGAAGTCAGACCAGTTGCCGCCATAGTGTGTGGGCGGGAAGAAGGAACCGCCGTAATGGCTACTGCCACCGCTTCCCTTGCCCAACTTATGCAAGAAAACGCAAACGGCCACGACTGCAATGATAAAGAATAGCAAAGCCAACAGTGCCCCTATGTCATCATCGTCTCCATCATTGCGAATCTCTTTGATTTCCCCTGCCGCCAACGGCAAAATGTATGTCAAGGCAGAGTCAATGGCCGCGTTATAATCGCCGTCACGCAGGGCGGGCATCATCTTCGTCTCGATGATGCGTTTCGCGATAGCATCGGGGATAGCACCCTCAAGGTCGTAACCCACCGCGATATAGACTTCTCCGGAGGTCTCGTTGCGGGGTTTCAACAACAGCACCACCCCATTGCGTTTCTCGTCGGTGGATCTCACACCCCATTGGTCGCCGATTTCGTAGGCGAATTCTGCTGCAGTGTAGTCACCCAAGTCGTTGACAGTCACCACACAGATGACATTTGTGGTGGTGTCATTGAAAGCCACCAACAGATTCTCCTTCTCCTGGATTTGTTCAGGAGTGAGAATGCCCGCAAAGTCGTTGACAAGACGGGGCGGATTGGGCTTTGGCGGAATCGCGTCCTTGGCTTTGGCCGTAGCCGTCCATGCAGCAAGGAGAGCGATGAATATGATTATAAGTCGTTTCAAGACTATTTTGGATTATGATTAGTCGAAATTGAATTCCACATCGGGTGCTTTGTCCGCACCTTCAGCTGCCTTGAAATAGCCTTTCTTATCAAAATTGAAGAATCCGGCGACAATATTGTTCGGGAAACGCCGAATGTAGCTGTTATAGTCGTTCACCGTATCATTGAACTTGCCGCGCTCCACGGCAATACGGTTCTCCGTACCTTCCAATTGGGCTTGCAGCTCCAGGAAATTCTGATTTGCCTTCAGTTCGGGATAGCGTTCCACGACGACCATCAAACGGCTCAACGCGGAACTCAGTTGATCCTGCGCGGCCTGAAATTTCGCAATGGATTCTTCCGTGAGGTTGTTAGGATCAATTTGTACTGATGTGGCTTTGGAACGGGCTTCGATAACTGCCTCCAACGTTCCTTTTTCATAGTTCGCAGCACCTTGCACTGTCTTCACCAAATTGGGAATCAAGTCCATACGGCGCTGATAGGCATTCTCCACATTGGCCCAGGCCTTGGCGCACTCCTCATCTTTCTGAACCATTTTGTTGTACGGTTTCACAAACATGGCAGCCAAAACGATGACGATGCCAACGATAATCAGGATAGTTTTTAATGTCTTGCTCATTTTATTGAATTTTATATTTGAAATTTTCTCGTTTATCTTGTAGAGACGTTTCATGAAACGTCTCTACAGAGAGATTTTTCGATTTGTTTGTAAATTATATCCACTGCACCCGAATTTTGCGCCACATATTGTTGACAGATGCCGCAGGTTTGGGCATAATATTCAGGGTGATGTTCAAATTTCGTCATTATTTCTTCCATTTCATTAGAAGAATGGATGGAAAAAGCCCCTTTCAATGCCACCAGGTTCACCGCTTCATTGAAATGGTCGTAATGTGGCCCAAAGAAAAGCGGTTTTCCATAGACGGCGGCCTCCAAAATGTTGTGCAAACCCGTCTTGAAAGCGCCCCCGATGTAGGAGACGGCACTGTATTGGTATAGTCTGCTTAAAATGCCAATCATGTCAATGATAAGCACTTGGCAATTCGCTAAATCATTCTCCTCTTTGGAAGAATACTGCGCGGTTTTATATGCGGTGAACGTTTGTTTCACTTCTGGTGTCCGTTGGATTTCGTGAGGTGCAACAACCAATTTGTAATTAGGGAAATGCTGCAATAATTGTGCCAGCAGTTGCTCGTCAGGTCCCCATGTGCTGCCCGCCACGATGATTTTCTGATTTTGGCAGAAAGTCTCCATAAAGTCAAAGGGTTGTACGCTTTCGGCAATAGCCTTCACGCGATCGAAACGGGTGTCACCGCACACAGTAACTTGTTTTATTCCAATGGTTTCTAATAATTGTTTCGATTTTTCAGTCTGCACGAAAAAGTGCGTAGCCTGCTGTAGCTGTTTCGCGAACCAACTGCCGGAAGGTTTGAAGAAATGCTGTTTTTCACGGAAAATGGCACTTATATAATAAAATGGTATTGAATTACGATGCAATTGTCGCATGAAATTATACCAATATTCGTATTTCACAAAAACGGCCGTCTTGGGTTGCACAATGTCGATAAACTTACGTGCGTTGCGGGGCAAATCCAACGGCAAGTAGAAATTATAATCGGCGAGAGGTTTTTTGATGGCCTGTGCATAGCCTGACGGCGAAAAAAAGGTGGTAAGGATTTTGGTTTCAGGTTGTTCCTGCTTGATCTTTTCGATCAGCGGTTTGGCTTGTTCGTACTCTCCAAGTGAAGCGCAATGTACCCACACAGGATTTGAGTTGCTGGCGAAAGTGCGTTCCAGCTCAGCAAACAAGCCCTTCCGCCCGCGCACCCACAACCGCGCCTTCTCGTTGAACAGCGCCGCCACCCGGATGCCCAGCCCGTAAAACCAAATTCCTATCGTGTATAACACTTTCATCGTTTTATCGTCTCATCGTCTCATCGCTTTATCGTCTCATCGATAATAAAACGTGGTCGTTGTCTTCCGTTCATAGAGCGGA
>CAMJPH010000066.1 GCA_946407715.1 uncultured Bacteroidales bacterium
TCTCTGATGGGCCGCTTCTGGCGCTGGCACATCAACTTCTGTCCGGGTTGGAAGAACTACTTCACCTCGCTGTCACCTGAAAAGCAGGCTGAGCTGCGGGAGAAGTACCAATTCACCAAGATCTATGAACACTGACAAAATTCTGCCCGTCAACCGGGAGCATCTGCTGCTGATGCAGGTTTTGTGCTGGCTTGGTCCCGGCATCAAAATCTTCACAACCGGCGTGAAAGCCATAGCGGAGGTGTCCAGCCACCAACCCGGACGGGTATGGTGGCTGGTTTTGATTGCCGTCGCTGTTGCCGTCGCTTTCTCGCTGATGTTCAACAACTTCGTAAAGCGATACACTCGGCGCATCCTTGACTTTCCCGAACGGAAGAAGTCGCTGTTCGCCTTTTTTGACCTGCACGGCTACATTCTCATTCTCTTCATGATGGGATTGGGCATCAGTCTGAAATTCATCCCCGGAATGCCAGCGGAGTTCTTTGCCGGATTCTATCCGGGCCTCGGTGCCGCCCTCGCAATAGCAGGACTAAGGTACTTTGTAAGCTGGATTAAGGCGATGCGGAAGTAGAATGTGTCGGGGGAGAACTGTCAATTTTCACGCTGTTTCCGCGGAGAGTTTTTTACTCTTCGACCCATTCGATCTCTTGGCTTGAGTTGCCGAGCACTTTGCCGTTGGGATCCAAATAATACTCCACGCCGTCCTTCAAAGCCTTGAAACCATGCTTGTCCTGCTCAAAACGTTCGTATTGAGGAGCGAATACCGTTTTCCCATTTTTGTCAATACAGCCATAAAGCCTGTTTTGCTTGACTTTATAGTAGTTTTCAAATTCCAAAATGTCATCATAAAGCGGTGCAATGATCACTTTGCCGTCAACACCGCAAATTCCGGTTTTTTTATCCTTGTTGAACCAAAAGGTATTCGCGTAGGGATAGAAACAAATGTAGTCGTAGTGGCGGTCGGCACCAATGAGGCTTTTTCCCTGTTTTGTGAGAATAACGCCATAGAGCTTGTTCCCGGAATGCGTTCTTCCTTCGAAGAATCCCCCATTATATTCCAATTGAGTAAATATGAATGGCGTCACGGCTTTCCCTGCCGAATCGCCAATGGCATAGAGACAGTCTTGACGAAGTTTTGACCAGGAGAATCCGTCTGCCTCTTCATGGTACTCCGTGTTCACCTCCTTTTTCCTGTTGTAGAGGCGTATTTCCTTTATGTTTTCCCCATCCTGTTTTCTGATGACATCAACGAAATAATCTCCAGCGGGCAAAGTCGCTATGATGACATTTCCTTTTCCTAATGTTGTTTCCTGCAACGTTTTGGCTCTGTCGGGTCTGCTCACTCTGACGAGATACTGGTCGAATTTGTTTTCCGGGATGTCCAACACTTTTGAATCACTCGAATGGGAATAGGATATCACCGGCACGGTGTCTGGCTCCGAGACCTGCAGATCCCCTGGGGTGGTGAACCAGTGCACGGTGGTGTCGCCGGGCAGCCCGCTGGCGTTCCGGCCGAAAGCAATGACGCAGTATTTTGTACCGTGGTTCAGCAACAGCCGCCCCCACCTGTCCGTCTCATAAATGGTGGAGTTTCTGTTGATGATACGGCAGAGCGAATCCAAGCCGAGTTTCTCAAACCACGAGGCGGAAACGATGCCGTTTTGGTAGCCGCATGTTTCCGGATTTGGCACGCATATCACATAGGATCCCGTATCGGAGAGGAAATTGCTGTATATCTGTATGGATGATTTCCCTACGCCACCTATTGGTTCCGTCCTGAAGGGTTGTCCGAAACACTTGTTCCGGCGGTCATTGGAGTCGGCCGCGACACTCCAAATGGTGTATTCCTTGCCGGGCTTCAGGTTCGTCCAAAAATGTCCCCAGACGGTATCATAGCGTCCCCAATGAAAGACGACATCCTCAAGCGAGAGGCCGAAAACATTCGACAAAAGCTCTACCTCGTTGCCATAATCTTCATAATTGTAAACATGGTGGCAAGCCACATTGTGATCATAATGATATTGGACAAAATAGGGTGTGACATTCTGGATTTCAACCTCTGCGTAAGGGAGATTCTCCTGGGCGGAGGAGACACACACGCCCAAAACCATCAGGAAAAGAAGCGTTATAGGTAACTTTCCACTCATAAGGCTGTGATAATTCAAAGTTCAAAGTTCAATAAGGTTCAAGGTTTGGGGCTGCAAAGATATATAAAATTCGGCATAGAGCTTTTTTGTCAAATAAATATTTGTATTTTTGCACATTAATTGATAATGTAAATACTATGATCCTCTACTTTTCAGGCACGGGCAACAGCTTGGCCATCAGCCGCCACATCGCGGAGAAACTCAACGAAACGGTGATGCCGCTCAGTCAGGCGGTGCATCAGGACTTGTCGCGGGAGCGGCGCATCGGGCTGGTCTATCCCAGCTACTGGTTCAACGCGCCGCGGGCGGTGACGGAGTTGCTGCCGCGACTGCAGCTGCCCAAGGAGGCGTACGTCTTCATCGTCATCCCTTGCGGCGCGCAGGCCGGCAACGCCATCCACACGGTTCAGAAACTGCTGGCCGACAAAGGATTGCCGTTGGCGTACAGCCAGAAAATCCGCGTGCCCGACAACAGCGCCGTCGGCTTCGGGCGCGACCCCAACAAACAGGTCTGGAAGTTCGAGAAATATGCCGATCGGTTGGAGCGCATCACCGAGGAGATTGCCGCTGGAACGCATAGTTTGCATTACGCGTGGTGGGGACCGATAGGCGCACTGTGTGCCCGTTCCGGTATGCAACGCCGTACATTGCCGATGCTCACGCCCGCCGTCAACACCGACCTCTGCGTAGGTTGTGGCATCTGCGCCGACGTGTGCCCGCAAGGGAACATCGCCCTCACGGACGGCAAAGCCCGCTGCGGCGACAACTGCACGCAGTGCCTCGCCTGTGTCCATTTCTGTCCGCAGCAGGCCGTGGAGCTCAACCGCAAGCCTACGCCCAAGGCACACCAGTACCACCACCCGAAGGTGACGGTGGGGGACATGAAACGGTAGATTTTCACGTCAGTCGAAAAGATTGTGATGATGCTGAGCTGCGCAAATACGTCATCAACACCGTCGGGCCGATTATCCCGAAACGCCTGTTCTTCTTCTTTTCTGTGTTTACGGCAAAGTTTAACATAGAAAGCATTAATATAGAGCCGAAGTGCGGGCTTCGTGGCGCGGAGGAAGGAACGGCGAAGGCTGTAGAGACGTTGTGCGCAACGTATCCAAACCTCTGGGAAAAAGATGTCTCCATAGCCGCGTCGGCTCGTTCCCCAAAAAAAGTTTATGCGTGAAACATGAAATGGTTGCATCTGTTATTGGGAGATTACGTAAAAAGTGTATTTTTGCCGATTCAAACAAAGAGTAATATGCTTCATATCAACAGTCCAGAAGAGACCATTTCGGCCAGCCCCGAAAAAGTGTACCAAGTGTTGACCCGTTTTTTTGAACGTCCGGTGGAGGACATCCCCGGTCTGTCGAATTGGGAGTCGTTCGCCGACGGTTGCCGTTTTACCGTGTATGACCATATCACCTGTCGGCTTACTCTCAAGGAACGGCAGCCCAACTCCCGTGTGGCTTACCATGCGGAGGTGGAAACGCCGCACGTCACCGCGACGGCCGCTTTTGACATTATTCCGAAAGGCTCTGTGAGTTCGTTGCAGGCAAATATTGATGCTGACGTGCCTTTCCTTCTGCAAGGGATGATCAAAGGGGTGGTCAACCAGTTCATGGGCACGGCCATGCAGTATCTGAAAAAAGCCATCGAGAACAGTTGATATGGAATACACGATCCGCACCGACAAGTTAGTCAAGAAATACAAGAACCGCACGGTAGTCAATGAAGTATCCATCAATTTCACGCAAGGCGAGATTGTGGGGTTGCTCGGGCCGAACGGTGCGGGAAAAACCACATCGTTCTATATGATCGTGGGATTGATTAAGCCTTTTTCCGGACGTATTTTCCTCAATGATAAGGATATATCGGAAGAGCCGATGTACAAGCGCGCACAGATGGGTATCGCCTACCTGCCGCAAGAGGCTTCGGTTTTCCGGCATTTGACTGTGGAGGATAACATCCGCGCCATTTTGGAGTTCAGCGGTAAGAGCCGGGAGGAGCAGAAGGAGAAGTTGGAGAGTCTGATTTCAGAGTTCAACATCGAGAAGGTGCGCCACAACAAGGGCAACAACCTCTCTGGGGGTGAGCGTCGCCGTGTGGAAATTGCGCGCTGCCTCGCTTCCGATCCCAAGTTCATCCTCCTTGACGAGCCTTTCGCCGGTGTTGACCCTATTGCGGTGGAGGATATTCAAGGGATTGTTAAAAAGCTGAAGGATAAGAATATAGGTATTGTTATCACAGACCATAACGTCCATGAAACCCTCTCTATCACGGACCGCGCCTACCTTCTGTTCGAGGGCAGTGTCCTCAAGGCCGGCACCGCCGAGGAACTCGCCGCCGACCCCCTCGTGAAGAAGGTGTATTTGGGAACGAATTTCGAGTTGAGAAGGTGAACAATGTACAATGTAGAATTTACAATGTACAAGTGATAATCGTAATGCTCATCTATATTTAAATCAGCAAGTGAATTTCTGAAAAAGGAAAAAAAATTAATATTCGAAAATCCCCAATGTAAATTGTACATTTTACATTGTATATTAAAAATGTTTCGAAATGAAAAACACAACTAAATTAGTTATCACGATAGTGCTTTCGATGCTTGCATTAACGGGTACGGCTCAAGTGAAGCAGGTTTTCCGGGTTGTTGATTTTGACACGAAACAGCCCGTGGCTGGCGCGACGACGACGTTGTTCGGGCAGCCGCTCACGACCAACGCGCAAGGTGTTGCGGTGGCCAATCTCCCTGCAGACAAAAAAGATGCGTTCCTGCCTTTGGAACAGTGGAAGAAGGATGGCTATATATTTATGGGCCGCGCTCCAGAATCCCTTTTCGAATTTTTCCAGACCAAGGACACCTTACAGTTCTACATGACTGGAAATCAGCAGTATCGGAAGGAGACTCTAAACGTTTTCGAGCAGCTATACCGTCATTTTTATTCTAAGGACGTGATGCCCACGGCGCAGGAATTCCGGGATTCCATTAAAATGGAAGCGGCCTCGGTCTCTGCAACAGCTAACGCGTTGGTGGAATCGACTTTCCGCATCGTTGATGTTGTCAAAACCTGTGCTTCCGATGCATCGGATCTTCAGAAATACGAGGCTTATACGTATGATAAGCCACAATTCGCAGAGGCATTGGCACTTGCGCGGAGCGGCGATGTCAACAGGGCCGTCGTTATGGCCAAGAGCCATGTCCGTTTGGATGACAACAGCCGCGAAAACCTTGAATGGATAGATTTCTACCGTTTTCTCCGGAATTTGGAGTCAAGCGACGAAGACGAGGACACGATCAGCAAGTATTCGGAAATCCTCTATCGGAACCACTACGAGCCCTACTCGGTTGTGGATTATATCAACGATTTGTGCCGGAACTCCCAATTTGACAAGGCCAACGAAATCGCCCGTGTGGAGCAGCCTAACAACCGCCATCCCCGATATGCGATGTCGTTTGGTCCATATTTTGTACAATATATTGTAAATACTGACAAAGCAAAGCTCAAAGCCTCCGCCGAGCAACAACTGGAAAAAGTCAGCAAACTGTATGAGCAATATCCCTGTTCCCAGACTTTGGGCGACTTGTTTTGGACGCAGAAGAACCTCTATTACGCCTACGCCTTTCTGGATGATAGCGTGTCGGCCACCCGCACCATCGACAGTGCGCTTGCTTCTGTGCAGAAGTTCCTGTCCTTATATCCTGTAGATGATTACGAAAAAAATCAGAAGCGTATCGCGTATTACCGGAATATATTGGATGTTTTAGATTATAATATGTCCTATATTCCTGATTCAACGGTTTATATGCTCTATGACGATATATACAACGCCTCGATGGAGAATTTCCAGACCGACACCGCTAACTTGTTGTTGCAGCTGCAATTGGCGGAAAATGCCGTGCTATGGCTCCGGTATGTGCCGGATGTGGAAGGGCGCGCTGCAAAACAGAAGGAGATTCTGCAACAGCTTGCCGTTTTGGAGTTCAAGCTCTCAGACACGTTCCCGGAGTTCTATGCCATTCAGAATGTGCAAGTGTCTTCACAACTTGTGGGCACCTGTTTGGTCACCTCCTCCGGCAATGAAGAGTTGCGCAAGGCTTTTCGCATGTATGAGCAGAGTTATGATGCGGTGAACGCTCACTTCCCGAACGCTTTCAACGAGATTTACCTGAACTACAATGCCACGTTGGAAGTATTCCTGACCGCGTATCAACAGTTCGCGCTATCTTCTGAATTGTCTGCGTTCACAGACCGGCTGTTGAGCATAGAGGCGAAGAATGACCCGCAGACGATTTGGACGAAAAAGGCCGAGTTTGCCAATCAAATAGCGGAGACGCTCTACAAAAACGAGATGTACGACGAGGCGGTCGCGTATTACCTGCAATCCAACGAACTCTGTGAGAAGGCTCTTCCGCAGGATGAACAGTTGTGGATTCCCTATCTTAACAATTATTTGCAAATGGGCGACGCGCACCTTAACCTGAACCAGTATGACAGGGCGATGATGACCTATCAGAAGATTTTGGATTTTGAGCCGAAGATTCCCGCTTCTCTTATGCCGAAATACACGACGATGAAGGGCAGTTCCCATTATTATGTCGGGGATGTGTATAAGGATATGGGCGAGATGGCGCGGGCGGAAAAGGAGTACAAAACGGCGGAAAAGTATTTCAAAAAAGCCATTTCTCTCGGAGATGAGGATGCGTATGCCTTGTTGGGCGAGATGTATTGGGGCAAAGCGGTGTTGGCAGCGCAGAATAAGGATGTCAAAAAATGCCGCCAGTTAGTGGAGCAGTCGGTGGCTTACTACGAGAATGTCTCGATGGATCGGCCGTACCAGATGTATGAGCGGGCGAAGACCGTCATGGCCGATTTCTATAAGGAGTCGCATGATGAGCAGAACTACTATCGGACGGTGGCGGATCTGACCAGTTTTTACCGGATATTCGTGGATTATGACGAGGAATACCCCTTCAAGCTGATTCAAAACGCCGAAACGATGCTGAACGGCGGTCAGGTCGGCAAGGAAGAAGCTCTCCAGTATTCACAGGATCTCCTTGATGGTTTGGGGTATCTCGAAGAACAGGGTCATGATGTGAAACTGGCTTATCTGCGCGGCGTGTATAACATGGCTCACGTCTATTCCGTCAACGACTCCGTGCCGTTGGCTATTGACTTGTATCGGAAATGCATCCAAGCCAGCGAAGTGCTTTATGCGGATACAGCCCCGGCGACCCACAAAGGGAATCTGACGGAAATCTATTCCAGACTGGCCGACTGTTATGAGCAGATGGCCGAAGACATCGACACCGCCCATTCGGAACTGTGGTACTACCGCGCCATTGACACCCGCGACACGCTTATCAATCTGGTGAAGGAACTTAATAACGACGGCGATGTGAACCTGACCTATCGCACTGCAATCCTATATCGCGAAAATGGTATCGTATTCTATCGTTTGGATATGATTCCTTCCGCGCAGGATTATTTGGACAAATCGAACGAGTTGCTGCAAATGCTCTACAACAGCGAGTATAATGCGGAAGCGGAAGGGGATATTATCCAGAATTATTTCTATAAAGGCATCATTTATAAGGATGCGAACAATACGGAGAAAGAGTTGTTCAATCTCCGCAAAGCGGTGGAATACGGTCGGAAGGCTGATCTTTCCAAGCAGGTTCCGACATACTATATCACCGCTATTTCCATGTTGTTGGAAGAACTTGAAAAAGACAAAGATACGAACGCCGCCGAGATTGCCAAACTCACGAAAGAGTTCAAGGAAATCAAGCTACAGTCGAAGAAACAGAGGTAGTTTGCTTTTGGCTTAGATATAACTATGACTATGACTATGGCTATGGCGGATGTTCTTAACCGCAAATCGTAAACCGTAAATCGTAAATCGCAATGAACACCTATACCCATACTTACACTGTCACGTGTCAGGACATGAACAAGGACTATCGGTTGAGTCCGGCGGCGGTGCTGCTATATTTCCAGGAGAGTTTCGCCCGTTACATGGGTTGTCTGCACTTGGCCGCATTTGACTTGGTCAAAGAGCGGAAGATGTGGATTATTACGGAGATGGGGGCGGAGATGCTGCCCGTCGATACGTTCTGGGGCGATGACATCGAAGTGACCATCTGGGTCAGTGAGATCACGCCGCTGCGGGTCTATGCCGACTACCGTGTGACGAATGCGGACACGGGCGTGCTGATTGCCAAGGGCACCAGCTGTTGGAACCTGATGAACGCCGACACCCGCAAGTTGGAATCCACTGATTGCGTGGCCCCGAAAATCACGGTCCTGCCTGAAATGATGACGGAAAGTCACAAGAAGGTGAGGTTCCCCAAGGAAGGCGAGGCACTTAAGCAGGTGAAGCACACGGTGAACCAGCTCGACCTCGACTTTAACGGGCATGTTAACAACCGCAGCTACATCAGCATCGCCATGCTTACTGTGCCCGACGAGTTCCTGACCACCCATCGCACGAACCGATTCATCATCCACTGGCTGCACGAGACGTACCTCGGCGAGACGCTGACCTGTACACTGCGCCAAGTCGCGGAGAACACCTACGTGCATCTGGTTACAAGGGCGGACGGTGACACCGCAGCTGAGATTTTCTCCGTGTGGGAGCCGTTGGCCTCGAAAGTTGATGTGTCGGATGTGGCGAAGAGGCGATGAATATGGATACATTTGGTAAATACTACCGTCTTACGGACTGGGGAGATACCCATGGTGAGGCACTGGAGGGGCAGATAGAAGGCTGTCCGGCGGGTTTGCGTGTGGATATGGACTTCGTTACCGCCGAGCTGAGTCGGCGTGCCCCGAGTCGGGACGCGCTTTCCACGAAGCGGCAGGAACCAGACCGTGTGGAGTTCCTCTTCGGCATTGAAGACGGCGTGACCACCGGCGAACCCATCCGTTTCCGAATACCGAATGTAGATGTGAAGGTGTCGGAGGTCAACCGTCACGTGCTGAAGCCATCGCACGCCTCCTACACGTATATGCGCAAGTACGGGGTTACCGACAACGAACAGTGCGGACGGGCGTCGGCGCGACAGACGGTGTGCCGGGTGGTGGCGGGTGCCATCGCCAAGCTGTGGCTGAAGGGTAGGGGAGTGCGGATTACTTCCCGTACGCTGAGCATTGCCGAAGCGGCACGTGAGGGCGACTCTGTTGGTGCGCTCGTGGAGGGCCGCATACAGGGTCTTCCCGCGGGACTGGGCGAACCGGTTTATGACAAGTTCTCCGCCCGGCTGGCATACGCGATGATGTCCATCAATGCGGCGAAGGGATTTGAATACGGATTGGGTTTCCGGGCAGCGGAGATGTCCGGCAGCGAATACCATGACCTGCAGAATCCGGATTTCTCGTTCCGCACCAACCACGACGGCGGTATCCAGGGGGGCATCACCAACGGCGAAGATGTTTACTTCCACGTGGCGTTCAAACCGATTCCGTCGGTGCGCTACGACCGCGAAACGATAGACTTCGAAGGAAATCCGGTCGTGATGAAAGGTTCCGACCGCAACGACCTATGTGTGGTGCCGCGAGCGCTTCCCGTGGTGGAGGCTATGGCCGCGATGGTGGCGATGGACTTTTTGTTAATGTAGAATGTAGAACGGTTTAGGTACGCACTATTGTTAAAATATATGTACTTGACAGAATAAAAAAAACGGTCGCATCAAAATGCGACCGTTTTTTTTTAACAAAAATAGAATTATTTACCCTCTTTTTCGAGGTCTTCTTTCAGGGATTGCAGAATATTCAAGTCGCCGAGTGTGGCTTTTTCCACATTGCTCTCGTTAACCTTTTGAATATCACGCTCTTTCTGTCTCTCTTCGTCATTCTTGACTCTCTCTTCAGAATCTCTGTCGGGTTGCCAAGTCTTGGTGTGGGAGAGGTGGATTTTCTTAGCATCCTTGGAGAAGTCAACCACCATGAACGGGAGGGTTTCGCCTTCCTTAGCGGTGGATTTGTCCTCTTTCATCAGATGACGGTTGAAAGCAAATCCTTCGATGTTGTGAGGAAGAAGCACGGTAGCGCCCTTGTCGTTAACGCCCGTGATGGTGCCCTCGTGAACGGAACCAACGGTGAAGATGGTCTCATAAACGTCCCAAGGATTCTCTTCCAATTGCTTGTGACCCAAGCTCAGGCGACGATTTTCGGTGTCCACTTCAAGAACAACCACTTCGATGGATTCACCCACTTTGGTAAACTCGGCGGGATGTTTGATTTTCTTGTTCCAGGAGAGGTCGGAGATGTGGATCAGGCCGTCAACGCCTTCTTCCAGTTCCACAAAAATACCGAAGGTCGTGAAGTTGCGGACCGTAGCGGTGTGGCGGGAACCGACAGGATATTTCTCCAGAATGTTAGCCCACGGATCGGGGATGAGTTGCTTGATACCCAGGGACATCTTCTGTCCTTCGCGGTCGAGGGTGAGCACCACAGCTTCCACTTCGTCACCGACTTTGAGGAAGTCGTGAGCGGTGCGCAGGTGCTGTGACCATGACATTTCGGAAACGTGGATAAGACCTTCCACGCCGGGCATGATTTCCACGAAAGCGCCGTAGTCGGTAATGACGACCACTTTACCTTTAACTTTGTCACCAACCTTCAAATTGGGATCGAGTTTCTCCCAAGGTTGAGGAGTGAGTTGCTTGAGACCCAGAGCGATACGCTTCTTACCCTCTTCGAAGTTGAGGATTACGACGTTGACCTTCTGGTCAAGTTCAACCACTTCGGAAGGATGGTTGATGCGACCCCAAGAGAGGTCGGTGATGTGAATAAGGCCGTCCAAGCCGCCGAGATCGACGAATGCACCGTAAGAAACGATGTTCTTGACAGTACCTTCGAGGATTTGTCCGACTTCGAGTTTGCTGATGATTTCAGCTTTCTGAGCCTCGATTTCAGCCTCGATGAGAGCCTTGTGGGAAACGACGACATTCTTGTAGTCGTGGTTGATTTTCACAACCTTGAACTCCATGGTCTTGCCGACATAGACGTCAAAGTCGCGGATTTGTTTCACATCAATCTGAGAACCAGGCAGGAAGGCTTCGATACCGAAAACGTCCACAATGAGACCGCCTTTGGTCTTACCCTTCACATAACCGGTGATAACTTCTTGATTGTCGAATGCTTCGTTGACGCGTTGCCATGATTTGAGGATGAGGGCGCGTTTGTGGGAAAGCTGCATCTGGCCGTTAGCATCTTCCTGACTTTCAACGTAAACCTCGATTTCGTCACCGATTTTGAGGTCGCGGTTGTAGCGGAGTTCGGACGCATTGATGACACCATCGGATTTGAATCCGATGTTCAGAACCACTTCGCGGTCATTGATGGACACCACCTTGCCGGTAATCACATCGCCTTGCTCAATGGATTTGAAGGATTTGGAGTAGGCATCTTCCAGACGAGCTTGTTCCTCTTTGGAGTAGCGGTCGTTCTGTTCGGAGACCTTGTCCCAGTCGAAATTCGCCATCGCATCAGCGTAGGCGTTTTCAAAATTGTGCGGCTTGCGCGGTGCGGCTGCTTTTTTCTCCTCGGTGGCCGGAAGTTCTTCCTCAGCTGTGGGGGCTGCTTCTTCTACTACTGGAGCAACATTTTCGGCAACTTTTTCCACATTTTGTTCAATTTCTTGGGTTTGTTCAGGAGCATTCAATAATTCTTCTGACATAAATGGTTGTCTTTTATTAGCCAAAGACAGGGGCTTTTTTAAGATGAAACAATGAGGTTAATTGTTTAATAATCAATTGAAGAGCCTCTTTCAATTGAGGCGGCAAAGATACAAAAATTTTGATACGGAAAATTTTTTTCCGGAGAATATCGCGAGAATGCAAAAAAAGTGTATTTTTGCAGCCGTAAACATTGCGGGGTAGAGCAGTGGTAGCTCGTCGGGCTCATAACCCGGAGGTCGCAGGTTCGAGTCCTGCCCCCGCTACTAAAACGGGCGCAACTTGTTGTAATTCAAAAAAGTTGCGCTGTTTTTTTTAACCAACTGCGCCAAATACGCGCCAAATTGTATCATTTACCTCCTTTCCGGACAAAAATCACAAAGGAGAAAAAAAAATGCCCAGAATCTTCGTTGACTTCCGACCTGCGGAAGTGGTTCACAAAAAGGAAACCTATGTCTCCTACTATGTCATTAACCCATTCACGGGGAAGATGACGCGCAAACGCATACGATGCAACCATGTGCAGGGGAAGACTGAAAGGCTCAAATATGCAAGGTTGCTCTGCGCCGCCGTCAATGAGAGGCTCTACGACGGATGGAACCCCTTCTTTGAGGAGCTGCCTAACAGCACGGTCACGATCCGTGACGCCATTTGCCGTTTTCTATCCTCCAGAGCGAAGATGTTGAGAGCTTCATCCATGAGGTCTTACCGCTCTTTTTCCGAAATGTTCCTTGAGTGGCTTCAGCTCCATAAAATCGACAACGCCTATTGCGTGACCTTCACGCAGAAGACGCTACTGGATTATCTTTCATGGTCTGACTCCCATAAGAATCTGACAAACCGGAGCTACAACAACTATTGCAAGTTTCTCTACACTCTATTCGATTTTTTCAGATCAAAAGGGTTCGCCGCCGAGAACCCTGCTGAAGGTTTGCCAAGAAGGAAAGTTGATATGAAGCCCAGGACTGTAATACCTAATAAGGAGGATCGCGCCGTGATCCGCGAATGGTTTGAAAGCAGAATTCCGTGTTATGTATGGGCGATGATGCTTTGTTACCGTCTTTTTATACGTCCAAAAGAAATATGCGGTCTGCGTATCGGTTATATCGACTTTGCATCAGGAATGCTGAAGATACCGTCGGACTTGGCGAAAAACCACTGCGACCGTATTTTGGGGATACCGGATGACCTGATGATTTATTTCCGTACCCTACAGAACTATCCTTTACAATATTATATATTTGGCGACCCTAAAACGTATGCACCCGGGCCGAAGGCTATGGCTCCGACACGGATCGCAGAACGTTGGAAGGAGATGCGAGACGCTTTGAAGTTGCCCTCCTCATACCAGTTTTACTCCCTCAAAGATACCGGCATTACAGAAATGCTCGAAGCTGGCGTCCCAGCCAAGCTGGTGAAAGAGTTGGCCGATCATAGCTCGTTGGAAATGACTAAAAAATACACCCACAAGTCGAATGCCAAGAAAATTCTGGAGTATAACAAACTTGAGTTCTAATACACCTTCATCGCCTCGATCTTGCACAGCACGGTGTCGTCGATGCTGTTGTCGATCTGGAAAGTGATCTTCTTTGGAACTGTTTTCACGTTGCGTATCACGATGAAGCGTGTCTGTCTATCCGGCGGCAGTTCCGACGGCCGGAGCAGGTCTTCGACCGGCTGCATCATGTTGGCCGGCAGCCGCAGCTTGTATGTTATGGTTTTGTGGTTGGCCAGTTCCAAAACCGGCTTCACATACTTCTCACCGAGGCTGTTCTCGCCTTTGGCCGTAAGTGAGAACTCTTTGTTCCAGACCGGCAGCATTACCTCGTTCCACACATATCCTCCGTCCTTTTTAAAATACTCCCTTTTGCGCATCCCTCTGTACTGGGTGAGTATATAATCACCAAATCAAATCGTACGTATTTTCCAAATCAAATTGTACCTGCTTTT
>CAMJPH010000067.1 GCA_946407715.1 uncultured Bacteroidales bacterium
GGTCGCTCAACCGCTGGGCCGGTGCCTGCCAAAGCGCCGCAAACAGCAGCAAAACAGTCGTCGTGATGGCTTTTATCGGATTGTTTATTCGCATCTTTTCGTTTTTTTCGTTTCGTAAATCACTCTCCGTGACGATTTGAGGCCGCAAAGATACACTTTTAGACTTTTGGAACCACCGTCCGAATGTTGAAGCAATAAAGGCCTTACTTTTTCTCTAACTAAAATTCACTCTAATTAAAATTCGCTCTAACTAAAATTCGCATAATTCGTAAAATTCGCCGACACTAACGCCACTCCGCGAAGCAAAAGACAGGGCTCACGCATATCCTTCACCCCGCCCGTAACATCATCTACATCACTTTTGCCGCCATCCTGTGCGGGTTGAGGGGATGGGAGGACATCGCGGACTTCGACCACGGCAAGAAAAAGCTGTCCATAAAGCGCAAAATGCTCAAGGCCTTGCTCAACCAGAAATATCTGGAATACCTACTGTCGAGGCTGTAGAACTACACATAAACAACACCTTCTTACCTCACACTTGTAACCACTTGATAGTCAAAAAGTGCTGCTTCGACGTGCCTTTTTCTCCGAAAAAACAGCACGCCTCACACAGTTGAGAGGAAAAAACATCCGCCAGCTTTATGCGACACATTTCAATGCCCCGTGCAGTCGAAGTCTTTGGAAGTTGATGCGTAAGCCCTGGTGTTTTTGCCAGATCTTTCACATCAGGCAGCTCTTCAACGTGAATCATCCTTGCGTAGGACGCACTCCCACTTATCTGCAATGATGTTTGAGGAATATTGTTGACACGACAATAAACCGGCATAAGCCAATTCTTGTCTCCTACCCGCATTGTCCATAAGCCACATTAACTTTTCTGCATATAATTCATTTTGCCATTCTGGTATAATAATGCCATTCTCATTGTCCGATATTATATCGTGAATGGCCTCGAAAGTGTCAAATCCAATAGGCGTAACTCCTTGTTGCTGAGCATCCAATACTATCATAGGCAATCCCTCGTATGCTGACGTGAGCATATAAATCGAAGATTTCTCCAGAAGCGGCAGCGGATCTTGGGCGGGTAATATTTCGATGTTTCTCAACTGTAGTTTTCGGGCTTTTCTCTTGATATACTGTTCATCGGATCCGCCGCCAATCATCAAAAAACGCCAATCGTCAAAATGTCCATTCTCTTCAACTTTCTTCCATATATCCAATGCTGTGGTCTGCCTCTTGAAATTGTCTTCGAAACGAGCAACCTGAATCACTATCTTTTCTTTTCTCCCCATCTTTTCCAAATCAATATTTTTAGTGTAGGATAACGGATTTCCAATTGACGAAAATTTACAACTATTGTGTTCCCCAATCAAGTTTTTGTAACGTGACACATATCGTTGTGACAGTAAAACAATTTCGTCAGAATATAATCCCATCCTTAATTTGTCGGCTATACGGCCGCGAATAAGCCCGCTAAGGTGCAATTTATTGGCAAGGGAAACCATAATGCCATGCAACGTATTACTGTTACATTGCCCGTGTGTCAACCGAAACCACGCCAAAGATGGGGTTAGACCAAACAATTCGAAGCCCGGATAATTGTAATACCCATAAACCACTTTTATGTTTCCAAGTTGCCGGGTGATTTCATACAAGGTTTTGTTGAATATTGAAATATACTGTTTTCTACAAAGGTTTATCACACATGAATCTATTTGATTCTGCGTTAAGATTTCATTTAATTGTTTTTCCAGAGTTGTTGTGTCAAGTAAGAATTTTTTTTTGAAATCGTTGCAAGCATCCCTGTCTGTCGAGCGAAAATAGCCAAGGAAACAGTTATGGTTGCGTTTATTCAATTCTTTGACTATGTTTATGGTGACCCGTTCCACCCCGCCCAAATAAGGCGAGATTTCCACATCGGTAAAAAAGACAATATTCATGGGCATTTATTTTTGCATTATACTGTTCAGCCAATTATCCAGACTCCATTTTGAATCAACAGGGATGAGTTTTTCTATCTTTTCCCCTTCGAACACAGTCCCTCCCGTTTCAATCTTTCTGTCCAGCTCGTTCCAAGGGATAAAAGAGACCGTAGAGTCATAAACAGCGGCGATTTTTTTTGCCAATTCTTTTAGCGAGAATGTCTCGCCCGCCACATTGTATGTTTGGTTGTCACTGTCAGACAGCACCATAGAATCCACAATCTGTTGACAAACAGACATTACATGCGTGAGTGTTCTTTTGATGCATCCATCTCCGTATAAGGTGATTGTTTCCCTTTTTTTTGCACGATTGAGGAACGCCCCTACGGTGCCGTATGAAAATTCGCCGTCAAACAAATTGCCGTATGGGACACAAATCCGATAAATGGTATAAGTGACATCAAAGCAGTTGGCGTACATACGCAGATAATGTTCGCAAGCCAGTTTGTTGGCGGCGTATATGGTTTTCGGCTCTTTTTCTGAATCCTCCGGCAATGGGAAATCGTGACCTTTATATACTAACCGGGTGGATGGGAAAATGATTTTCGGCTTCACATCTAAGCCCCGCACTTTGGACAATATGTTAAGCAGACCGATTTCATTCACCTCGACAAAGGTCTTATAATTGTCAAAACCGTTTTTTGTGCCTGTAATCCCCGAAAACACGAAGAGATAGTCCACATCAAGATCGACATGGTCATAGTTGTTGCAAATGTTGAATTGTTCATAAGGAATGTCAGACGGAAGGTTATGGTTCCGCTCGGGCTGAATATCGTAAGCGAGCACGCCAAATCCTTCCTGATGCAGATAATAGGCCAAATGGCGGCCCAAATAACCATTTGCGCCAAGAATTGTGCAAGTTTTTTGTTTTTTCATAATCAACATGTTAGCTTCACAATGGTTTCTAATGCTTCGCTTTGGTGCAATATTTCGGAAAAATGCCGCTCACGCCGGTCAGAATCGTGAATAATGGCATAGAACTCCATCATAGCTTTTACAAAATGGTTGTCTGCAGGACATTCAATCGTTTCTGTCTTATAATCATGCTCCCATGTCAGTGTGGTTGACTGGTCAGCCTTGGGGGTAAATGCACGGTTGGCTGTCAGCTTCCCTTTAGTTCCCCAAATTTGGTAATTGCATTGGTAATAGTTGTCAAACCCGAAAGAGACAGCAGCTCCCAAACCGTTTTCCCCTCGCAGGAAAGCACTGCCATACAAGCTGCTTCCCTGTTTCGTATCGTAATACACAGACGCGCCTTGAACTTTCAGCGATTCACCCAACAGGAAGAATGCTGCCCGAACCGGATACCCACACGCATCGAAAATAGCACCGCCACCTACTTCTTTATCGTATCGGAAATTATCCGGATCAGGGAACGGGGGAAATCCGAAAGAACCGGCAAAATGGCGAATATCGCCTACCGCTCCGTTCGTCAACATTTCCTTGACTTTCAAATTTTGCGAATGATACTGGAACATGAAACCTTCCATAAGAGAGACGTTATGTGCCCGGGCATTCCGAACCATTTCCATGGCGTCTTCCAATGAAAAAGCGATGGATTTTTCGGCATATACATGTTTGCCGGAGCTTAACGCCTTGTTTATCCATTCCTTGTGCAATCCTGTGGGCAACGGAACATACACAGCGTCAATGTCCGGTCTTTCTACCAAAGATTCGTATGGTACAACAGCCTCGCAGCCGAATTCTTGCGCAAAAACCGTGGCTTTATTCAAAGTGCGACTGGCCACTGCCACCAACTCGAATTTTTCAGGGAGAGACAATATTGCAGGTATCACGGAACGATGCGCAATATTGGCGCACCCCAACACACCTATTCGTATTTTCTTCATAATCAAAAATTTAAAGGAACAAGAGCCAAAAGATTACGTGTGGCAATATTGAGATAGTTGTTGAATTTCATAAAAAGAAGCAATTGGGATAATGTCATCCAACAATAGTTTTCAGGAATTTCTATGGGGAAATCATCTGGAGATTCTATTATCATGTTCAAATTCTGCTCCTTGAAAAAGCGTCCGCCCTCCTCTGATTGCAACGTTTTATGAATGATCTTGAAATTTACCGGATTTAGAAAATATTCAATAAAAGGTACTGAATATTCGTTCTGGCCTTCGCGGTAATTACCGGTAAGACACTGCACTGTGGGGGCTATTTCCAGAACATCAAAGCAACCAATTTCAACTTTCGCCTGAACCAGAAAATGGTATGTGCCGTTTATCTTCTTGACAATAAACCCAATAAGACCCTCCTGGGCTGGTTTGATCATGGGTTGGTCCCAAGAGGTCACCTCCCTGTTGTCTATCAGAACATGGGTGCCTATGACCGTGAAATATTTGTTTTGATTATTATGGACAGTCTCCCCGTCGAAAACCCAATTCTTAACCAAAGTCAAAGGTATCCTTTCAACAAAAAGCTCATATCTGGACTTGAGATTTGTCATCCAAGATAGAATATTTTCTATATCCAACAGAGGATGGTCGTTTCGCAACAATGCGAACAATTGTTCCGATGAGGCAGCCGGCAAAGTCGGCAACTGCTTTGAAAAGCAGGCGGGATTGTCAACATTTCCATAATTGATGGAAGAAATCACCGTCCGTGTATCCATGTTGACCACATTGTCCATCGACAACAAAACCTTCAACTGTCTTAATGTGAGCCAAATGAAATTTTCGGGGATTTCGATTTTCTCGTTTTCGGGAATCTCTACGATAATGTTTCTGTTTCTCTTTTTGAAAAAACGGGCGCCCTGTTCTGACTGGAGTTGGTCAACCAGCACTTTCACTTCTTTTTCACCGTTGAAATATTCCAAAAAAGTGGGTGTCTTGCCTTTATGTACGCGTGTGTAATTGCTCTTGGTGGCCTGGAGAGTCGGGGAAAGTTGCACGACCTTAATGTTGCCGGGTTCTATTTTTGCCTGCAGAAGAAAATGCAGCACACCATTTCTCATCTGCGTCAATATTCCTAAGAATCCAATTTCGGGCTGATTGATAATAGGCTGGTCCCAGGTTTCTTTCAAACCGTAATTCGTATGCACACGGATACCGTCTATGCTGAAGAATTTGCCCGAAACATGTTTTATGCGCCCTTCTTCTTCGCTGTAGAACCATTTTTCCATCTTGTTTAACGGAATCTGTCGGATATCAACCTGAACAGAATGACGTTTGGAATACAACCAAGACAGAACATCCTGAACAGGTATGGCATCGTCGGCTTCCAATAAAGCGGATTGAAGAAACTTGATTTCTGTAGTGAGATTCATCATTTTATAATTAACGGGCAAAAATAACAATTATATTGATTCAACCATCATCCATTCCACGAACAAACACGGTGGCAGTCCGTGCTGAAACCATACTGGAAAACAAAACGTCTCACTCTTCCGATGATATGTCAAAGTCAATGATTTTCAGTTCCTGCCTTGCACGGATGGAAGGGATGTGGTTGAAATGCCACCACTCTGAAACACAAGTGACGAAACCGCTCTCCGTCATCACACGGCGCAACAGTTTTCGGTTATCGAGTTCCTGCTGGGAAATCAGTCCGTTGGCAACCAACTCCATCTCATGGTCAATACGTGCCTCCGGACCAAAATAGTCGTGTTTCGAACCCATCGGCAACGGTGTACCTGTGCTGTCCATCAAGGTTATATCCACAGCCGCGCCATAGTTGTGCATTCCTCGCCCTTTGGCAGGATTTGCCACAAAAGAGACATTGGGCGTCCCTTTCACCGACTCCCACATTTCACGCTGTACACTGAGCGGCCGCGCGGCATCGTAAATCAGCAACGACAAATCAGGTCGGATGGTTTTCAGCCGCTGCTGCGCCCTGACAAGCTTCTGTGCCATGGCGGGAATCATGAACGCATGGTGAATGTCGGGGTAAAGAACATGTCCGAGAAAATTGTCAGAAGTGGCATAGACCAGCTGTACCCCGATGGTAGAATCCACCTCGGCAATATCCTGCAAACCGAAATCGACGAGCTTTTTTTCCATTTCGGTATATTTTGGCGGCTCCGCCTCCGAAACCATGGTGAGGGTATCCTCTTTTGTCGGCATGTCATTTCCACCTTTTGACGCCGATTGACATGAAACCACACCCAACAACGGAACAAGCAACCCACCCGCTATCAACAGCTTGACAATTCCAAATATTCGTTTCATCATTTTTTCGCCATTTTTTCATCGTCTTTTACCGTCTTTTCATCGCATCTTCGGTCACAACACCACTACTACGGCATCTTTTGCCTTTTGACGTACACCTTTTGGCAGGGTGATGATGT
Organism: uncultured Bacteroidales bacterium; assembly: GCA_946407715.1. The sequence continues at coordinate 6,280 of CAMJPH010000067.1, forward strand.
ATTCATCGTCTTTTTTGGAAATAGTAGCCTTTTCGGAAGAACCAAGGATGGCAGCCTTACCGGTTTTCACCGATTTCTCGATACCTTTAAAGGTAAAGGTGACAGGTACAGTCTCATTTTCAGGGATTAGCAGCAAAGCATAACGTTGCCCGCTTTTGCTTTGGGTGAAACGAACTTGTCCGCAGCAATAGGGTAGGCACGGACGAGTGTTGTAAATAGCATTTCCGTTGACACTCAACCATTTGCCTATTTCTTGCAAACGTTCCACGGCAATTTGCGGGAGCGTTCCTTCCGGCGACGGCCCCACATTCAGTAAAAAATTGCCACCCTTGGCCACGATATCAATCAGTAAATGGATAAGACGGTTGGTGGATTTGTAGTTGTCGGTGGCCACGTAAGACCAGGAATCGCCCATTGACATGCAGGTTTCCCATGGATATGGCAGGAGTGTGTCGGGGACCTGCTGCTCCGGAGTGCGGTAGTTCTCATATTTGCCATGTACACTGCGATCAACAATGATGAGGTCGGGGTTGTTGGCACGAACATCCTTGGCCACGCGAGGCATGTCAATATCCTGAATCCAACCCTGGCAGCCGAGCCATTCGCGGACTTCCTCATCCACGCTCCATGCGGGGCGTACCCAACCACCATCAAGCCACAAGATGTCTATGTCTCCGTAGTTATTGGCAAGCTCATGCAGCTGTTTGCGAGTAAAGTCACAATATTTTTCCCATCGTTCGGGGTGGTTTTCGGGGTCGTAGTTCACGTTGCGATCAGGTGTGGCCCACTCCGGTGCCCAATAATCAGAGCAATGCCAGTCGGGTTTCGAAAAATAGAGCCCCGTCCAAAGGCCTTGGTTCCGAAATGCTTTCACAAGCGAACCTGTGACATCGGCATTGGGATTTGTCGAAAACGGACACTCGCTGCCTGTAACGGAATAGTCGGTTTGTTTCGTGTCATACATACAAAAACCGTCATGGTGCTTGGTGGTGAACACGAAATATTTCATACCGCATTCCTTCGCCAATTTCGCCCACGATTCGGGATCAAACTTGGTAGGGTTGAAAGTCTTGTTAAGTGCCTGATATTTAGCCTTATATTCGCTATATGGAGCTCCATTCCGGTCAATCCACGGTTCGTTGCATATCGACCACGACTCCACCACACCCCACTGCGCATAAATGCCCCAATGCATCATTAACCCGAACTTCAAATCCTGCCACTGACTAATGCGGTTCAAGATGACTGGATCGGTTTCAAACTGCTGCTCGCTTTGAGCGTATGTGTTTGAAAATAAAAAAGCTACAAAAAAAACAAGTAACCATTGCAAGCAAGTAAACCGTTTCATATCCATTCTGATTTTGTCCATAAAATTAAAAGTGCAAATATCGGTTTTTTTGCCTTTCAAATCACAACATTTAAAAGTGTTTTTTCCGAAATCTTTAAATTTCAACACAATGTGCAAGAAAAAAGAAGCGTCTGCAAAAAAAATCGTACTTTTGCCACCTCTTTTGAATTTAATTATAAAATATAAGTTATGAAGAAATTAACCCTCTTACTAAGCATCCTTTCCCTGATGCTTTTGTTTCCCGTTTTCGGCCAGACCATCGATTTCACCAAACGTTATGTCATTGACAACATCCGTGGCATCGCGTGGCAACCAGGCGCCGACATGTATTCCTACATTGACAACGACCAAAACATCATGCTGGTGAATCCCAAAAACGGCAAAGAAACTGTGTTTTTCGCTGCCGCATCGCAAAAAGCGCATGAAATTTCCAGCCCTTACGGTTACGAATGGCTCGACGCCAACACCCTTTACTTCCCCGGCGACCACAAAACCATAAACGTGGTGAAAGACAAAATCACCACCGCTGAATTCGACAAAGTCGATTGGGACGATGTCATCGACCAAGATATCAAGCACCAAGTGTTCGTCATCAAGAACGACAAAGGCGTGTTCGTGGAGAGTGCGCTGAACGGCTACAAACCGGTGCTGCTCTGTCCCGACACGGGCGAGCATATCGTTTTCGGCGAGTCGGTACACCGCAGCGAGTGGGGCATCAACGAAGGCCAGTACATCTCCCCGAACGGCAACTTCATCGCCTTCTACCGCATGGACGAAAGCATGGTGGAGGATTATCCGCTCGTGAACACCGGCACGCCCATTGCGACGGTCGAGAACATCAAGTACCCGATGGCCGGCCGCACCTCCCACGTGGTGACCCTCGGTATCTTCGATGTGGCACAGTCCGCACAGAAAGGCAGTCCCGTGTATCACTATATTAAAACCGACAAAGCCGATGGCGAGTTCCTGACCAACGTAACCTTCTCCCCTGACGAAAAATACATCTACATCTCGCACCTCAACCGCGAGCAGAACCACTCCAAATTGATCCGCTACGACCTCCAAACCGGTAAAAAACTGGCCACCCTCATCGAGGAACGCGACAGCCGCTACGTGGAGCCCACCCAACGCATGATCTTCATGAAAAACGGCAATTTCCTCTGGTTCAGCGACCGCGACGGCTGGAAACATCTTTATATGTACACCGCTGATGGCAAGTTAGTGAAGAAAGTCGTGGATGGCAAGTTCGACATCAGCGAATATTACGGCATGGACAAGGACGAAAAGAACATCTATTTCACCGCAGGATTGGAAAAACCTGTGAACCAATACGTTTGCAAAGTCAATATCGACAAAGGAACGCTCACCTGTCTGGCACATGCAGACGGTGTACACCGCCCTGTTTTCAGCGAGTCAAAGACTTACTTCGTTGATTACTTCAGCAATCCTACCACACCGAGAACTATCTCTTTAGTAGATAACAACGGTAAAACCGTCAAAACGCTGCTCAACGCGAAGAGTCCGTTCGGGGTGATGCAACTCGGCGACACGAAAATCTTCCCCATCGTGAACAAAGAGGGCGATTCTTTGTGGTGCCGTATGATCACACCGCCGAACATGGACAAGAGCAAGAAATATCCCGTGTTTCTGTACGTTTATGGTGGTCCGCACTCACAATTGGTGACCAACCAGTACCTTTCCGGCGGTCTGTTCCTTGAATTTATGGCTCAACAAGGGTACATTGTCTTTACGTTGGACAACCGTGGTACGCAGAACCGTGGTGCTGAATTTGAAAAATGCATTCACCGCAACTTGGGCGTGCGCGAGGTGGAAGACCAGATGTGCGGCGTAGAGTACTTGAAATCACTGCCTTACGTGGATGCCAACCGCATCGGTTTGGATGGCTGGAGCTACGGCGGCTTCATGGTGTTGTCGCTGATTACTGCGCACCCCGATGTCTTCACGGCGGCCTCTTGTGGTGGCCCGGTGGTCAACTGGGAGTGGTACGAGGTGATGTACGGTGAACGCTACATGGACACCCCGCAAGAAAACCCGTCAGGTTACGAGAATGCCAACATTATCCCAAAAATCAAGAACGTGAAATGCCCGTTGTTGGTGATGCATGGTGCGCAAGATCACACGGTGGTTCAACAGCACACGTTAGAGCTGCTCCGCCAGGCCGTCAGCGATGACATTGAGCTCGAATACTTCGTCTATACCGTCCACGACCACAACGTCATCGGACCCGAGCGCAGACACCTCTACAACAAACTGTTGCGTTTCCACAACCAGAACACCAAGGGCGAATGAAACGACTGTTCATCGCCACACCGATAATCACGCTTTCGGCGGAGATCCAAAAGATCTCTGCCGATTTGCGTTTTCGTCTGCGCCACGACGACATCGTTTGGGTGAAAGGGGAGGTGCAGCATCTGACAATGCGTTTTTTGGGAGCGACCCCACCGCAGCTCGAGGCCGGCACACGAAGGGCGCTTGCGGACGCGTGTGCCAATCACGCACCATTCACACTAACAATCAACAAGATAGGAGTATTCGGCAGTCATTATCATCCAAAAGTACTATGGCTGGGATTCGACCATTTCGAGCCATTCAAGGCTGTGTTCGAGGATTTGGAACCGAGGCTGCAATCACTTGGTTTTGAGCCGAACAATGGAAATTTCGTGCCGCACATCACACTGGGCCGAATCAAAAACCTGCATTCCAAAGACAAATTCTGGGAAAGCGTTGAAGCGGTGCAGCAACAACCATTTGCACAGGAGTTGCAAATCTCATCCTTGAATCTGTATCAGAGTTTCCTGCATAAAGAAGGACCGGAATATAAGGTGATCAGTTCGGCACGTCTAACAAATAAAATTTAGAAACATCAGCCAACAGCCAACAGCCAATAGCTAAAAGCCAGCCCTACTCCTTCGGAGCAACGGAGGCATTCTCCGTGTGTTTGTGGCGTTTCTGGCGTTGTTGCCAGCGCTCGCGGGCGTACTGTTGCATATCCGAGACCTCATCGCTCTCGTCAATAATCTCCAACCCGAAGACCGTTTCTATGATGTCTTCCATCGTCAAGATTCCCTGGAAGCAACCGTACTCGTCAATAATCAGCGCAATTTGCGACTTCTGCTTCAGCATGGAATCCCAGATGTCACTGATGGACTTGTCTTCGCTGAAGAAAGGCATCTCGCGTTTTATCTCGCCCAAGGTCATGTTGAACTTGTCCTCGGCGAGGTTCTCCAACGCATCGTCTCGGAGCACGTAGCCGGTAATGTATTCGGGCGACTCGGCATATACAGGGATTCTGGAGAAATGGTCGTATTTGTCATCGTCGTAATACTCGCGCAGGGTCATGCTTTCCGGCGCCGTGGAGGCCACCACGCGGGGAGTCATCACCTCCTCCGCCTTCACATTGTCTAACTTGATGATATTCTGGATGATCTTGTTCTCGTCTTTTTCGATGACGCCTTCCTCCTCGCCCACGTTGGCGATGGCGAGCACCTCTTCGCGGCTCACCACGGCATCCTGTTCCTTCTTGGTTATCAGATGGCTTACCAGCTCGACCAGTTTCACGAACGGGAACATCAGCACAATCAACACGCGGATGGTCTTGCATGTAAAGCCCATCAAACTCTTCCAGCGGGTTGTCCCGATGGTTTTAGGGATGATTTCGGCGAAGATGAGGATGAGGATAGTAGTGATGGCGGAGACAAGGCCGAACCAACGGCTTCCGAACAGAAGGGTGGCCTGCTGGCCCACGCCGGCCGCACCGATGGTGTTGGCAATGGTGTTCAGCGACAGAATGGCCGCTAAGGGACGCTCCGTGTCCGTCTTGTACTGCTTGAACAACGTGGCGGGCTTGTACCCTTCCTCCTCGCGCATCAGAATGTATGAAATCGGTGTGGACAGCAGACTCGACTCCAATGTGGAGCAGAGAAAAGAGATGGCCATCGCACCCAGTAAGAAGACTAATAATAAGGTCATTATGGTTTTTAAAAAGTCGGGGCAAAAATACGAAAAATGTGCATGTTATGCAATGTTATTTCAACAAACCTGAAATATCCCGAAAAAGGCGGAGCCACTGCCCGACATAGAGGCGTAAAGCGCACCCTCGCGATACAATTCCTCTTTCACAATTTTTAACGCTGGTATTTTGTTGAACAAGGATTCTTCAAAATCATTGACCACCAAATTTTTCCAATCATTTGGACTTTTTTTCAGAATGTCCGGAAGGAAAATGTCAGATTCGTGCGGAGTCACGCCAGCGTATGCTTCCTTGGTGGAAATGTGAATGGCTGGTTTAACGATTTTTAACCGATAGGAAGACAAGTCTAAGTCAATGGGAGTGAGCACTTCGCCGCGCCCCGTAGCATACATCGCTTTGTTATACAGGAAGAACGGCACATCACTGCCCAACTGTAAGGCATATTCCACCATTTTCTCCTCAGAAACAGGCAATTGGAAAATATCGCAAAGCATCCTAAGCGTGAAAGCGGCATCTGCGGAACCACCGCCCAATCCTGCACCCGAAGGAATCCCTTTGCGCAAAAATATCTCCACGTTAGAGATTCCAAAATCTTTCTGCAACAAACGGAATGCCTTGACACAAAGATTGTTATCGGCATCGCCTAAATCTTCCACACTCTCCATCTTGAATACAATTTCCTGTTCGGAGGGGGAAACACGTAGAAAATCCGTGAAAAAATCCGTGGGGTAAAAAACCGTCTGCAAATCGTGGTAACCATTGGGACGTTTGCGCACAATCTGCAAGCCAATGTTGATTTTGGCGTTCACCCGCGCTTCCACAGGTTCAAAATCCTTCTTCATATTTTAATGTTGTCGAAATTTTTGCCGAATACACTGGCTGTTTTCGAGATGGTAATGAACGCGTTGGGGTCTATATCTTTGATAATGCGTGTAATAGCACCTTTGTCCGTCTTATGCGCCACAATCAGCAGCACATCGCTCTCCTGCTGGTTATAAGATCCATAACCTTTCAAAAAAGTAGCCCCACGATGTAAATTGGAGTTGATTCTCTGTGCAATTTCATGGCTTTTTTTGGAAAAAACCATGAACTGGTAAGTCTGCCGGTATCCGTCTATCACCAAATCGGAGATGATGATGGAAACCAGCAGCACCACGAAGCTGTAAACCAATTTTTGGACATCGTAGAGCACAAAGTAGGAGGCACCTACAATGACGACGTTGGAGAGCAGGCTGACCCGCCCGTATGAGATATTGCGGTACTTGCCTATCATCAGGGCAATGATATCGACACCGCCGGTGTTGCCGCCCCAGTTGATGGTCATACCTATTCCATACGCCGCTATCGCCGACCCGATAATGACACTCATAAACATGTCATCTACAATCGGTTTTGGGAACAGAGGCTGGAAAATGGAGAAAAAAACGCTCATTACCACGGTACATATCAGCGAATTGACACAAAACTTAGTTCCGAGAATCTTCCATGCAATAGCTATTAAGATGGCATTTAGGACAAAGGTGGTGATACCAATGGGCATTTTTGTGGCAAAATAGAGAACCGAAGCAGCTCCCGCAACACCACCGCCCGACACCTCGTATGGCGTCAGGAACGCTGACCATCCGAAAGTGAACATAGCCAACCCCAAAAAGATGAAGAAATAACTCTTCACCTCCTGCAATATCGTCTTGAATGTCAGTTTTTTATCCATTGTTTGGCTTTTAGGTATCAGATATCAGGTATTAGGTATTAGTCAATAGTCTAAGTTTAAGTCTAAGTCTAAGTCTAAGTCTAAGTCTAAGTTTAAGTCTAAGTCTAAGTCTAAGTCTAAGTCTAAGTTTAAGTCTAAGTCTAAGT
>CAMJPH010000068.1 GCA_946407715.1 uncultured Bacteroidales bacterium
AGTCTGCGTGCCAGAGGCACGCCACTACTCGACTCGCTGATAGTAGCGTGTTTTCAACACGCCATCGACGTGCTGCCTCCGCCGTCACCCCACACTGCGCTCCACTTCGTTACGCTGATGTGGGGTTATTAGGATATCGTGCCTCCGGCACGCGAAGACCATTTACCAATTTCTTAAAAGTATTATTGCATCAGTAGTAGTAACTCTTAAATATCAACCTCCCAACATGAAATTAAATCACCTCATAACTCTTACCCCCAACAAAGAGTGCGAAACCGTGACCACGGGCTTCCAACACCTTGACCACCTCATCGGCGGACTGCGGATAGGGCAAATATGCACCGTTGCCGCACGGCCCGGGATGGGCAAAACGGCCTTCGCCGTGTCCCTTCTGCGCAACATCGGTGTGGTTCAGAAAGTGCCCACGGCGTATTTTTCCCTTGAATCGAGCGAGTTGGAAATCAAGAAAAGGCTTAAGGCCTCCATAACAGGCCGTTTGGAAAGCGTGCCCAAACCTTCTGCGGAAATGATGGATGTGATGAACATGATAGGGTTTCACTATCGGGATATAGATCAGGCGGCCATACAATCGATAAAAGAAGCCCCGGTTTGGATAGAAGACGACTTGGAAGCGGATATCGATGAAATTGTCCGTTGCATGGGGCAGTTGCGTCAGGAAAACCAGGTTCGGCTCGTGATCATTGACAGTATAAGCTTGCTTATGCTTGGCCGCAATCCCATAGAACAAACGCAGGTCATCAAGAAACTGTATGAGACCGCCGGCAGACTGGAACAGGCTGTGATACTCACTTCTGCGGTAAATCTTTCACAGGAGGTGAACAAAGAATGCAAACGCCCACGCTTAAGCGATTTGTGTAATTGGGAGCGAATCAGTTCTTTTTATTCAGTGGTGATGTTTGTCTATCGTCCTGAATACTACTACTTTGAGGTTTTTGAAGAGGATTGTGATTTCTATGATTTTGAACTGTCTGAAAATGGTATTACCCATTTGTATAAAATATGTGACACGTTTGAAGATGGCACCACCGCTATAGATATGGCGGATATAATGGTGGTAAAGAACAACTTTGGCAATACCGGTGATGTGCGTATGCACTTTGACAACCATGCCAGCTTCAGGGAAATTTCATACGAAGATATGAAGAAACCACATCTTTTGTGAACAAAGCTCTATAGTCGGATGAAGAAACGGACACACTGAAGGATGGTATTCTATGCGAGGTTTTCCGCAAAGGAATTTCAAAAAGAATTTGAATGATTGTCCCCGGTTGAAGAAAACTTCAGATCAAATTACGCGGTAAATTAGGCAGCCCTCCTTTGCCATTGATCGGATGAACTTGCCGGCGATTTTGTTTGCCACGGTGGTTTCCGTGTGCCGTAGGTGTTTGCGGTGGTGAACTTTGTATGATTAAAAGTTTTATTTTTGCACCCCAAAACATCCTACTATGACCGAATTTAACAACCTGACCGGTCTCCGCCACAGCGAGCAGCTGGTGGTGGAGCACAAAGACACCGCCGCGGTCTATGGCTCCGGCGCATTGGAGGTGTTCGCCACCCCCGCGATGATCGCCCTGATGGAGAAAACCTGCCTGATGGCCGTGTGCGACAAAATCGGCGAGGGCAACACCACCGTCGGCATCGCCGTCAACATCAAGCACCTGAAAGCCAGTCCCGTGGGCGCGACCATCCGCTGCGAGGCCGAACTCACCGAAGTCGATCGTCGCCGCCTGGTCTTTTCCGTGAAATGCTTCGAGGGCGAAACACTTGTCGGTGAGGGCATCCACGAGCGGTTTGTGGTGGAAAGCGCGAAGTTCATGGCGAAATTGCTTTCTTGAAAAAATGAATCCCGGATTTTTCAGGATTAGATTTTCTTCATTTTTATTACAACAAGAGTGCTGTATGAAATGCCGCTTTCAACGCTAGACTCGTGATACGAAAGAACCATGTTGTTTTTGTCAAGGTTGTCAATGTTACACTCAGTGGTAATAGATTGACTCGTCATGGTCAGAGTGTTGTCCTTAACAGACCATGTGCCTTTGGATGTGACTTCGCCACCATCGGTAGTCCATAGAGAAGTATAAGTGTGATCCTTGTTGAAAGTGATGATGGTGGTGTCATCGGGTTCGAGCATGGATTCGGGTTCACAAGTTACACCATTGATGGTTGTTGTGCCAATAACATCCGTTTCTTGCCATTTCCCGATAATAAGTTTCTCGGTTTCCTTTTCTTTGCTACAGGGGATGCTATTGCTGTCGCGAATAACGCGATCACCAGAATAGATAATACTTTTTTCGTTTTTTTTTGAATTTGTGGTTGGTTCCAGAACAGAAAAGTTGAATTTTCGTGTGTGTTCTACTTGTTATGTGCGTAGGTTGTGCTGCATGAAACAATTTTGCGCAGGTGGAAGCTCTATCGTTGTGGCGAGAGTTATCAGAGTTCACGAAAGTCTCGAAAAAAAACGTATTTTTGCAAGTTTTTTCAAATTGCATTTTCATCGATGAGCAGACAATTCAATAAAGATAATTCGGAGGAGGATTTCACCCCGAGACGTGATTCACGAAAAAAGTCAGATACCGGCAAAAAACGGCCGTTTTCCTCCGGAAACAGGAAAAGAAGCTATCCCGAAGGAAACGATTCCGAGGATTCCGACCGGAAATTATCCAAAAAACGCTTTCCGAGGGAGAAAGACGGGGAACGCAAGTCCGGGCGGGAACGGAAATTTGACGGCGACCGTGACAACGACCGCAAAAGAGGCCGCAGTCGCAATTTCGAACACGAAGCTGGTAACGGGAAAGGGCGCGACCGCTCTTTCAAACGCGGGTTCCGCAAGGAAGAGGACTCTTCCAAGCCGCGCCGCCGCGATGTGGTTGCCGAATCCGAAATCCTGACCGAAATCATTGAACGCCGTCGTACCGAAGGTCGCAGCTTGCCCCGCAAACAACGCGTGCTGTCGTTGGAGTATGAAGAAAAACATGGACCCATCCGCCTCAACAAGTACATCGCCAATGCCGGCATTTGCTCGCGCCGCGAAGCTGACGTGCTCATCGCCACCGGTGCCATCACTGTCAATGGTGAAGTGGTCACCGAAATGGGGCACAAAGTGATGCCCACCGATGAGGTGCGCTACGGTGACAAGGTGCTGCAACGCGAAAAACCCGTTTACGTTCTGCTCAACAAACCAAAGGATTACATCACCACCACCGATGACGAGAGGGGTCGCGCCAATGTCATGGAACTCGTGCGCGATGCCTGCGAGGAACGCATTTACCCCGTCGGCCGTCTTGACCGCGATACCACGGGTCTGCTGCTCTTTACCAACGACGGCGACCTCACCAAGAAGCTCACCCACCCGAGTTCCGAAATCGAGAAAACCTATGATGTGGAACTCGACAAGCCTTTCGCCTCCGTCGATATGGACTTGTTGCGCAACAGCGGCGTGGAACTATATGACGGCAAAATCACCCCTGATGAGGTGGAATATGTCGGCGAGGGCAAGAGAGAGGTCGGTATCACGATACATTCCGGAAAAAACCGCATCGTCCGTCGCATCTTCGAATCCCTCGGCTACGAAGTGGTCAAACTCGACCGTGTCGTCTTTGCAGGACTCACCAAAAAAGACCTTCCTCGCGGACGTTGGCGTTTCCTCACCAAAAACGAGGTCAGCTTCCTGAAGATGCTGTCCAAGCCGAAAAGTCAAAACACCCTGTAGAGACGAAGTGCGCTTCATCTCCACACAAGGATGTGCATTGCATCACCAACCAATCCGACGATTATGATAGAGATTATGTCTCCGGTAGGTTCTTACGAGTCGCTGTCGGCTGCCATTGCCGCAGGCGCCGGTTCCGTCTACTTCGGAGTAGGGGCGATGAACATGCGCTCCCGCTCCGCCGCCAACTTCTCTTTGGAAGATCTGGCCAATATCGTCAGCATTTGCAAAGAACATCAAGTCAAAAGCTACCTCACTGTCAATACTATTATATATAATGACGAGCTGCCGCAGATGCACGAGCTTCTGAATGCCGCCAAAGCGTGCGGGGTCACCGCCATCATCGCCTCCGACATGGCCGTCATCCAATACGCCCGCGAAATCGGCATCGAAATACATCTCTCCACGCAGTGTAATGTCACCAATGTGGAGGCTGTGCGTTACTACGCCCAGTTTGCCGATGTGGTCGTGTTGGGACGCGAATGCACGTTGCAACAAATTGCTGACATCTGCAAAGAGATTGGTGCTCATCATGTTACAGGGCCGCGAGGGGAGCTCGTCAAAATCGAGGTTTTCATTCACGGAGCCCTCTGCATGGCTGTCTCCGGCCGTTGCTACCTCAGCCTTGACAACTACAACTCGCCCGCCAACCGCGGCGCGTGCCTGCAGCCCTGCCGCCGCGCTTACGAGGTGCGCGACATAGAAGACGGACTCGAACTGAAGGTTGATAACCCTTACATTTTCTCGCCCAAGGACTTATGTACCATCGGTTACCTTGACAAAATTGTGCGCGCCGGTGTCTCGATACTGAAAATCGAGGGCCGCGGGCGTTCGCCTGAATACGTCAAGATGGTGACGGAATGCTATCACGAAGCTCTGGAATCCATTTATAACCAGACTTTTGACATTGAAAAAATCAATGCCTGGATGACTCGCTTGCGTAGCGTTTATAACCGCGATTTCTGGGGCGGCTACTACCTCGGTCGCACTTCGGGAGAATGGGCGGACAAATACGGCTCTCAGGCCACGCGTATGAAGCGTCGTATTGGCAAAATCACCAACTACTTCAGCAAGCTCGGTGTGGCGGAAATCTGTATGGAGGAGGATACGCTGTCGGTCGGCGACGAGATGCTTATCATCGGGCCCACCACGGGCGTTTACGAGGCCTCTGTCGCGGAAATCCGACTTGAAGACAAACCGGTTGAAAAGGTTTCCCAAGGTGTCTTCTGCTCTGTGAAAGTCAGGGAATTAGTCCGACGCGGTGACCAAGTCTATCGCTGGATTTGGGTGAAAGATGAGTTCTGATTCATATAGTCAGCAGCCAGCAACCAAAGGGTTGTTAGCTATCGATAATTAATCTTGTCGGGCACGATATACGCACTCGGATAAGTTAACCGTATGTTCTCCAGATCTTTATAAGCTTGTAGGCGAGACTGGTAGTTTCCCACGCGCACTTTGAAATAGGGTTCGTTATAAATAAGATATGCTTTGGTGTAAGGAAAAAGGGTGTTGAAGCTGTTTTTGGCGTACTCGGCCTGCGATTTGGAGTTCACCCCCGAATAGGCCGCAATCTGGATGCGGTAGCCGTTGATTTCCCCAATTTTTTTCCAGTTGTTGACGTAATCCTCCTGAATTCTGACAATAGCAGGCTCAATGTCATACTGCACATTCCCCTGCGCCAGTGTCACACACCAGCTGACCATAACAGCAATAATGATAAGAATTTTTCTCATAATAAATTTGCCGCAAAAATACAAAAATATTTGACGTGTGATGTGTGAATAACTATGTCTAAGTCATTAGTCTAAGTCAAAAAAAAGTTATCCCAACAAGATTTTCAGTCCGATGAGAATCAGCACGATGCCGCCGACCGTTTCCGCGTAGCGTCCGATTTTCGGGTTGGAGAGTTTGCGGACGAAGGTGTAGGCCAGGAAAGAAACGATGAACGACGTGGCACCGATGGTGAGGAAGACGCGGGTGACGTGTTTCTCGTGAATCATGGCGAAGCTGAAGCCCACGGCCAATGCATCAATGCTCGTGGCCACAGCCAGCAGCACCACATTCTTCCACTTCGTGATGTCCAGATGCTCGGATTTTCTGTCATCCTCCTTTTTGAAGCTTTCTGCCAGCATTTTACCGCCGATGAATGCGAGGATGCCGAAAGCAATGAACGGGCCGACCTTCTCCAACGATCCTAACAATGATTCGCCGAACAGCCAGCCGATAAGCGGCATCCCGCCTTGGAAAACACCGAACGCCAATGAGAAACGCAGCACGAACGAACGTTTCAGCTCAGGCTGTAGCATTCCGATGACACAGCTTATGGCAAAACAGTCCATGGCCAAACTCAGCGACAAAAGCAGCAATTCTATCCAACCCATAACGTCAGCATCAATAAGGGCGCAAAAATATAATTTTCCCGCAGAAAAAATGTAATTTTGCAACCTTTTTCAGATAAATAACAATATGAAGAATTTTGCTGTTTTCGGAGTGGGTGGATATGTGGCGCCTCGGCATCTAAAAGCCATAAAAGAGACTGGTAACCAAATGGTTGCCGCATACGACAAGTCGGATAGCGTGGGAATCATCGACAGTTTTTTCCCTGAGGCGGCTTTCTTCACCGAAATGGAACTTTTCGACCGGCATGTGTCAAAACTAAAACAGACTGGCAATCAGCTGGATATCATCTCCGTGTGTACGCCGAACTATCTGCATGATGCTCATACGCGTTATGCCCTCCGTCTGGGTTCGGATGTCATCTGCGAGAAACCCTTGGTGTTGAATCCTTGGAATGTGGACGTTCTGCAAAATGTTGAAAACGAGACGGGTAGAAAGGTGTATAATATCTTGCAGCTTCGTTTGCATCCTGCTATCAAGGCCTTGAAAAACAAAGTGGACAACGCCCCTCAAAACATCGTGTATGATGTTGATTTAACATATATTACATCTCGTGGTTATTGGTATTACACCAGCTGGAAAGGGAATGAAAGCAAGAGCGGTGGTATTGCAACCAACATCGGCATCCATTTCTACGACATGCTGTGTCACATATTCGGCAAAGTGCAGGAAAGTATCGTGCATGTCGCCTCCCACGACCGCGTTGCCGGTTTCATCCGTTTCGACAAAGCAAGAGTTCGTTATTTCCTGAGTATAAACAAGAAAACATTGCCGAAAGAGGTTCAGGAAATGGGAAAGTCAACCTTCCGGCAGATTGTCATCAACGGGGAGCCATTCGAGTTTAGCGACGGTTTCACCGACTTGCACACCGAAAGCTATCGCCGGATTTTAGCGGGGGAGGGTTTCGGACTTGACGAGGTGCGTCCGTGCATCCAAATTGTCTATGACATCCGCAACGCCACACCGGTCGGGCTGCGGGGCGACTACCATCCCTTAGCCAGCCTTCCCTGCGAAAGCCATCCGTTCATGAGGTAAAACGTATTTGTAATTTATGTACATTTGCATCGTTTTTATTCAAAACATAAAATATTGAAAGAAAGAATATTAGGGTTATGGATACGATGAAAGAAGCGGAAGAGCAACTCATTCAGGAATTCGAAATGTTCGATGATTGGATGGACAAATACAATTACATTATTGAACTGGGAAAAGAATTGCCGATGATTGATCCGCAATATAAAACGGAGGAATTTCTCATCAGCGGCTGTCAGTCGCAGGTTTGGCTGCATCCCGAAATGCGTGACGGATTGCTCTATTTCACTGCCGATAGCGATGCCATTATTACCAAAGGTATTGTCTATCTGTTAATTAAAGTGTTGTCTGGACATGCTCCCCAAGAAATTTTAGACAATGATTTGTCGTATATTGACGCTATCGGGCTCAAGAACCATCTTTCCCCAACTCGTTCCAACGGGTTGGCCTCGATGATCAAGCAGATTAAATTGTACGCATTGGCTTATTCAACGAAACAATAATCAAGATGAAAGTGAGAAAATATATTTGCCTTTTATTGGTTTTAACCGGCATTCTCTTTTTAGCCGGCTGTGGTATGAAAGAATGTAAATGTTTGGCCTCGGACAAATTATACCTTAATGATAGTATTGATGCGAGAACGGATACTGTTTTTACCGTGTATAACTATACCAAAACAGATTGCGAACAATTCAACGAAGATGAAAAAGTTGTAATGGATTCGGTTACATATATTCTTCATAAGGTGATTTGCGAGGAAAATTAATGTGGATATTTTTCGAGTGATATGGCGAGTAAAGGAGTGGCGTTAGTGACCGGTGCGGACGGCGGCATGGGGCGTGAACATGTGAAAACGTTGGCCAAGGCCGGATATGAGGTGATAATGGCCGTTATTGACACGGATGCGGCGCGTCCGGTGATGGAGGAAATCCAACGGGAGACCAACGGCACGTTACATTTGATGGCTGTGAATCTCGGTGATTTGGCTGATATTGTGCGCTTTGCCAATGAAGTTAAAGTTCGGTTCCCGTCTTTGCAGGTCTTGTTGAACAACGCCGGAGTGCTGCCCAGCAAACCCAAGAAAAGTGTTAACAACATAGAATTAACGATGGCGGTCAACTATTTGGGACACTATACGTTAACTAATCTTTTGCATCCCATCATGGGTGATGGAACGCGCATTGTGAGTATGATTTCCCTGTCCTATTTGCTCGGCAAAATCACGCCGGATTTGTTCAGGCCCAAAACGGAACAGGAATACAACCGATTCAACGCGTATGGCAGTTCCAAGCTGGCTCTCTACTATTTTATGCTCGATGCTTCCGAGGCATGGAAAAATGAAGGTATCTGCTTTAACGTTTCCGATCCGTTCATTGTGAGTACCAATATTATCAGGATGGACAACGTGGTGGTGGACAAATTTTGCGACTGGTTCTTCCGCCCATTCATCAACACCCCAAAACAAGGTTCTGAAACAATGATGGCTGCCGCGATAGACCCCAAATATAAAGGGGTCACGGGGAAGATTTTCAAAGATCGCAAGGTGGCGAGACACAAAAAAAGATTTTATAATAACATGGAGCAGCGCCAGTTGTTGAGAACGCTGACTGCTCAGATTCTTGCCGACAACCACATCCAGCTATGATAATTCCTCCTTTCTTGTCCTTCGGTGATACGATAGCGTTAGCCGCTCCAGCCCGGAAAATCTCCAAAGAAGAGATTTTTCCAGCTGAACAGTGGTTGAAAAGTGCTGGTTTTAACGTTTTTTATGATGAAAGGCTTTTTACCGAAAACCATCAGTTCGCAGGGGATGACACGTGTCGCGCCCGCTATTTCCAAGATTTGTTGGACAATGACACTGTGAAAGCCGTTTGGTGCGTGCGTGGAGGCTACGGTTCCGCCAGGATCATCGACAGGCTGGACTTTTCCCGATTCCGCCAACACCCTAAATGGGTTTGTGGCTATAGTGACATCACCGTTTTCCACAACCATATCCAACAGAATCTCCAAACAGCTACACTGCACACCACAATGCCCATCAATGTTACTGAAAACAACACGCAATCAACGGCATGTCGGTCTTTTATAGATGCTTTGACAGGCAAAACACTGACATACGAGATCGCCTCCCATCCATTGTCGCGAACAAAACCGTTTTCAGGAATTTTAACAGGAGGAAATCTCTCCATGCTGTATTCCCTTATTGGTTCTCCATCCGACATTGACACCACCGATAAAGTACTGTTTTTCGAAGATTTGGACGAATATTTGTACCACATTGACCGAATGATGCTCAATTTGAAGCGTAGTGGCAAGCTTTCGCACGTCAAAGCCCTATTGGTCGGGCATTTGAGTGATATGCACGACAACACCGTACCATTCGGGAAAACAGCCGAGGAAATTGTGGCTGACCATTGTCAAGAGTTTGAATTTCCGCTTATATTCAACGTTCCCGCCGGTCACCTTCCCGACAACCGCGCTTTTCGGATGGGTTGCCAAGTTGAGGGTATTATTAAAGATAATAAATTTATAATCAATAGTTTGAATCATGATTAGTACTTTTTTGTTCAAATATATTTATCGAGTAAAGCCGATTCCATATCCGAATCCCGAAGGTACAATTCCCAAGAGTGTATTGATGATGGCTCCACACACCTCCATCATGGATTTCGTAATTGGGTTAGCGGCGATGCAGTATTATGACCTGCATGCCAATACCATCATCAAAAAGGAGTTTTTCTTCTTCCCTTTGAATCTTATACTGAAGAAATTGGGCGGCATTCCTGTGGATCGGAAACATGCCCGGAACTTTGTGGAGTATGCCGCCAACGTCATCAAAGAACGTGAACGTATCACATTGATTATCTGTCCTGAAGGCACCCGGAAAAAGGTGGACAGATGGAAACGCGGCTTCTATCAGATTGCGATGGAGGCGGGAGTGCCCATCAGCCTCGGGTACATTGACTACAAGACCCGTACCTGCGGCATCATGTCCATTTTCCATCCCACGGGTGACTACGAAAAGGACATGCAGGAGATTTTAGCGCAATATTATGGGCTTGAGGGTTACCACAAAGGGAATTTCAATCTGGAAGATAAACCGCACGCTCATCCGGAGTGGTACAAACTATAAACCGGGAATTTCCGGAACAGTCTCCTTCACCACACGAATGACCTCATCCACCTGCTTGTCTGTCAGGTCAAAATAGACGGGCAAGCTGATTTCGCAAGCGTAATTCTTGTACGAATTTGGATAATCATCTATGTTATACCCCAAGGATTTATACGCTGTCAGCATGGGCAGCGGAATGAAATGTACGTTAGTGGATACTCCCTGATCCGCCATTTTCAGGATGATTTCATCACGTTGTTGTTCTGTGATGTGATTCAGGAACAAAGTGAAGACATGGTAGGAGGATTTTTTTTCAGCCGTTTCATAGACAGGCTCCCGGAATCTGCGGTCGTTCTTAAAAGCTTGATAGTAGGTGTCGAAGATTTTCTTTCTTTTTGGCAGAATGGTTTGGTCATAACGGGCAAGTTCCACCAAGCCCATGGCGGCGGCGATATCGGTCATGTTGCATTTGTAGCCGACGGAACAGACGTCATAACGCCAGTTTCCCGCCTGCGTTTTGGAGAACGCGTCTTTTGACTGGCCGTGCAGTGAACTGATATTGAAATCATGGTAGAGCTCGTCTGGATTGAACGTGTCGGGAAGTTGAAAGCAGATAGCACCGCCTTCGGCCGTAGTCAGGTTTTTGACGGCATGGAAGGAAAAAATGGAAATGTCGGCTAACGCACCGGTCTTCTTCCCCATATATTCTGCCCCTAAGGAATGTGCTGCATCCGCGAGTACCAACACACGGCCCAGCTTTTCCTGAACGGCATTGTTTGGCTGGAACAACTCTTTCACATCCGCTTGCCGGACAACGTCAAAGATTTTGTCATAATCGCAGGGAAGGCCGACGATGTCCACTGGGATGATGGCTTTCGTGTGAGGAGTTATGGCATTGCGAATCAGGTCCACATTGATAAGCAAATCATCGTTTACATCGACCATGATGGGTTTCGCGCCGCAGTGCAGGATGACTTCGGCGGTAGCTGTGTAGGTGTAGGCGGGAACAATCACCTCGTCGCCGTGACCTACTCCGAACCAACGGAGGACAAGTTCCAATCCGGCGGAGGCGGAATTGACGCACACAACGCGTTGGATGCCACAATATTCCGCAATTTTTTGTTCAAAAAGTTTCGTTCTCGGTCCCGTTGTAATCCATCCGGAGCGCAAGGCTGCGACAACTTCTTCAATAATTGCGTCATCGATATGGGGCGGTGAAAAGGGTATCTTCATTTTAAGGGGTGATTCGTTCTAATTTTCTGGCTTTCCGTTCTTTACTATTTTGGGCTAACTCCCCGAAATCAAAAGAAAGGTCAAAGCAGTTCGGTGTTGCCCCCACTGCATAGTGCTGTCTGGAGAAACCGGCTCGCACTCCTTTGATATTCAGCTGGAAGCCGTATGAGAAACCAGCCATTGATCTTCGGGAAATAACTTTCATTTCCTGATGAACGTTGTGATTATATGCCAGTTGTATGGAAAAATATTTCGAGGGTTCGATTTCCAGCCCGAACACAAAGTGGCGGAACAGATTGTCCGCAAACTGGGCAAACTTGGAAGGATATTGCGGTTCGCCGGTGATGGCATCCGTTTGGATAAACGGATTGTCCAACCCGTAGTAGCTCATGTTCCAACGATATAGCGAATGAAGGGTGATATGGTAGCGTATGGGGATATGCTGAAGCCGCTGGGAAAGGGCGAACTGCAGGTCAAAAGGCAGCATTTCGCGGTTTCCTGGCGAATATGTTTTCAGCTGGACTCCGATGTTCTTGGCCAATAGGGTAAGGGATAGTTTTTTCTTTTCGTTATAATAGCTGCCGGCCACATCTACGGCCATGCCAAAGGAAAAATAAGATTCGTAGAAGCTGAATATTGTCTTCAGGTTTGCGCCGATGGAGAAATTCGGGGAAAGTTCCCTTCCCCAACCGACCACAAGTGCGTAGTCACCGGCGGAGAATTGTCCGGTTTCGTTGCCGTTCTCATCGGCGCCCCGGAAAGAGCCGTAGTTGAGACCGTAAATGCCAAACGCAAAACTGCCCGCTTTAGGAAAAGTGTAGGAATATGCAGCGGAGATGGCGGTGCTTTTTGTGAAATAGTCCGTGAAATTGAGCGCGAGATTGTTGTGGTGGCGTTGGCTGATAAAAGAGGGGTTGGCCAACATCAAGGCGGGGTCGTCATCGTGAACGGAAACCAAATTGCCACCTAAGCCCATCATTCGGGATGAATAGCTGAAATTCAAGAAGTTATAAACAAACTTCCCTCCTGTTTGCGCCTTGGATTGCGACCCTGCGGCCAACAGCAAGCATACCCATATCAACCATCGCCGTTTCATACGATTTCAAACCGCAAAGATAATATTTCTTCGCATTGCCTGTGGCCGTTTTTAAGTTTTAAGAAATTTTAGGACAAGAAGCAAAAATCGTAATTTCATTTGTTGTACATCACCCGATTGTCTTCGCAATCTTCTCGATATTCAAACTTCTTGCCGAAGCATCGATGATTTCCTTGTAGATGCCGCCCTTTTTGTAGATTTCATCGGGGTCGCCACCTTGTTCCACGCGGCCGTCCTTAAGGGCGTAGATGTAGTCGGCGTCAATGATTTGCGAGATGCTGTGCGAGATGATGATGACGGTGCGGTCTTGCTTGATGGCGTCGATGCTGTTCTTGATCTGCTCGGTGGCGATGGCGTCCAAGCTGGCGGTAGGCTCGTCCAAGAAGATGATGGGCGGGTTCTTGAGGAACATGCGGGCGATGGCCACGCGCTGCTGCTGCCCGCCGGAGAGGTCGGCGGCGTTGTGCGCGAACTGCTTCGGCAGCTCCATGACCTGGTCGTACAGGTGCGCCTTCTTCGCGGCCTCCACCACCTCCTCGTGCGTGGCGTCCGGGTTGCCGTAGAGGATGTTCTCCTCAATCGTGCCGTCGAAAATGTGGTTCTTCTGCAACACCAACCCGATGTTCTCGCGCAGGTATTGTGTGTCGTAGTCCTTCAAATCGACCCCGTCGAGGGTGATGGTGCCCACCTGCGGCTCGTAGAACTTGTCTAACAGGTTGACAATGGTGCTCTTGCCTGCACCCGACAGCCCGACCAACGCTGTGATCTTGCCCGGCTCAATCTTCATGTTGACACCGAACAACGCCTGCGTGCCGT
>CAMJPH010000069.1 GCA_946407715.1 uncultured Bacteroidales bacterium
CCCTGCGGCACCTTCTCCAAACTGCGGACCAACGCCGCGACAGTCTCTTTGGGGAGGACTGTCTCCCGCTTCTCGCACGCCTCCAAACTGCAGGTGATGCACGGATCTGTGCCTTCATATTGTCTGTGGAACGTCTGGTTGATGTTGTCCAACAGCTCTTTCACGAACTCGGAAGCCCTGTTGTTTTCGGTCCAAATCACCATCTCGCCCGATGATGCAATCGAGGCGTTGGCTTCACCGATCTGGATGTCAGCAACTTCGATATTCTCTTCCTTGCGGATTACCTTCAGAATGATTTTAGTCTGCTCCACCGCGCTGCAGCGTCCCTTGTTGATATCGACGCCGGAGTGGCCGCCCAGTCCGCCGGCGATGCGGATGCGGTGCCACTGGCCAGCCTTGGGTGCTGGCAGGCGTTCCACGGGGATGCGGTGGAACTGCAGGCAGGCGCCAGCGGCCCCGGTGGTGATGGTGTCGTAGTCCTCGGAGTCGAGGTTGATGACCTTGCGGCCTTTGAGGAAGTCCTTGCTGAGCTGCGAGGCGCCCGACATGCCGTCCTCCTCGTTGGTCGTGGTGATGACCTCCAGGGCGGGGTGTACGATGCGGTCGTCTTCGAGCACGGCGAGGGCCATCGACAACCCGATGCCGTTGTCGGCGCCGAGCGAAGTGCCGCGGGCCTTCATCCAGCCGTTCTCCTCGTAGGCCTCGATGGGGTCGTTGAGCGGGTCGCTCATGCCCACGCAGACCATATCCATATGGTTGAGTAGCACGATGGGCTCGGCCGCCTCGTGTCCGGGGCTTGCGGGCTTGCGGATCACCACGCAGTTCTCCTTGTCACGCTCGTACTCCAAATGCAGCCGCTCGGCGAACTGGCAAAGGTAGTCGGCGATGCGCTCCTCGTGGTGCGAGGGGCGCGGAATCCGGTTCAGCTCACGGAAGATGCTGAAAACGCGGTCGGGGTTGATGTTGTGGGTTGTCATATTTTTGGAAATTGATTTTTTTAATTGTCAGAATCCATTTTTCAAGAAATCAGCAAGTGGGATGTGAATGATGCCCTCATATTTGCTGGAATCCATAAAAGGGGTCATCGATATTACATATTTCGGGTAGTTGTCGTTAATCTTCTGAAGGTTCCCGAATTCGCGTTCGAAAGTTGACTCTTCACTGATGAGATAAGCTGCCTGAACGTAGATGGTGTCATCACCCTTTGTTCCTACGAAATCGATTTCCGTGGCATACATTTGTCCGACGGTTACCTTATATCCTAAACGGATGAGATGCTGATATACAATGTTTTCCACAATTTTCTCAATGTCATTGGCACGCCTGCCGCCCACTATGAAATTACGGAGTCCAACATCACCAAAATAATATTTGTCGTTGTTTTCCAGCAGTTTCTTCCCGTGTAAGTTGAAACGTGTTACATCATGCACAAGAAAAGCCTCGGTCATTGCTTTCAAATAATTCAGAATGAGGTTCTTGGATACTTCATTCTTGTTGGATGTCATATAGTTCTGAATATTGGTGGCCGACAGTGGCTTGCCGATGTTGTCACCAACATATTTGATCAGGTTTTCCAAAAAGGACACATTGCGCACTTTTTTGCGACGGACGATGTCTTTCACCAGAATTGTGTTGTAAACGCCCTGAAGATATTGCCGAACGACTTCTGGGTCATCCAGTCCGATAGGACGAAGACCGGGCAGTCCTCCAAAATTGATATATCTACGGAGCGTATCATCACTATCTTCCAAATTATGGAAGATCAGGAACTCTTCATAGCTGAGGCTCTGCACGAAGATTTCCACATATCTGCCAGAAAGCAGAGTCGCCAAGTCGCTTGAAAGCGTGTCGGAATTGCTGCCTGTCACAATGATGTCAATATCCGGATTGTCATAGTAATTCCTTAGTCCGCGTTCAAATTCCTCGATTTCCTGAACCTCGTCAATAAGAATAAATGTATGCTTACCAGGCTCTCTTCGTTCGTCAATATATGCCACCAAATCTTTGTAATTCTGGATGAAGTCGAAATCGGTCTTTTCCTTGTCAATATAGATGACGCACGAGTCTGAATCCTGTCGTTTCCGTTGGACAACCTCCCTCATAACGTAACTTTTGCCGACACGGCGTTGACCGGTCAAAACAAGAAGTACGCCTGTGCCGAGAAATTTCTCTACTTTTGAGTAGTAATAGGGTCTATAAACCAGTTCCATGTCTCAATTATTTTCTCGCGCAAAAATACTATTTTTTTGTTCACTATAATGAACAAAATGAAATAAACTTGATTTTTGTTCATTATGATGAACGAATTTCAAGGATTGGTTAAGACATTTGAGCAGCTTCGTCCACAAGTGAAATCAGATGTTTCCATTTTTCTAATTGCCTTAAGCAGTCCAGTGTGAATTCTTCAGTCTATGAATCTTGGATAATACATAAAATCGCAACCTTATATTATTGACTACAAAAACACAAAATTAATATTATCCAAGGAAATAAATCGCCAAAATTCGATAAAATCCAAAGAAATAAACTGTCGGATTATGATAAAATCCAAGGAAATATCTTTTCGCAACAGGCTATTTCAGCTTCATCCCATCCTTGAAGGCTTCACCAACGCGCTGGGAGACAAGATAGTAGCCGTGCGTGTAGGGGTCGAAGGCGATGGCCTTCAGGGCGTCGATATCCACTTTGCCGTCCTTCATCTTGTCGGCCTCCACGGAGGTTTGCAGCACTTTGCCGATGACGCCCAATCCTGTGTCATCGCCTTGGTATTCAATAAATTCGCACTCCATCGCGATGGGCAATTCGTTAATGACGGGAGCATCCACCAATGAGGATTTGGTGGCGGTGAGACCGCTCTTGGCGAACTTGTCTTTCTCCTTGTGGCCCGACACCACGCCGAAATAGTCGGCCTCCACCACGTGGGCGGCGTCGGCGATGTGGACCACAAAGCCCTTGCGTTGCTTGATATTCTCCACCGTCTTGTGGGTTTCGGTGAGGTTGAGGGCCACGCGGTCGCGGTCGAGCATCGTGCCCCAAGCGGCGTTCATCACGTCAACGGTGCCGTCCTCGTTGTAGGTGGCGACGAGCAGAACGGGCATCGGGAAAATGGCTTCGGTTGTTTTAATCGGTTGTTTCATAATGGATTATATTTTAACTTGTGATTACTTGAAATGCTCTATTGGATTTGAAATGCAAAAATAGAAATTCTGCCAATAAAAAAGCTCAAAAAAGTCCCATCCAAGGAAATAAATCATCGGAATTCTATAAAATCCAAAGAAATATTTTGCCGAAATCAGACAAAATCCAAGGAAATCCCTTATTGGCTGTTGCGGAATTCAGTGGGTGACAAGCCCGTTTCGCGGCGGAAATAGCGGCTGAATGTGGCCTGCTCCTCGAAACCTAACATGTCAGCGATGGCCTGCACCGAGAGGTCGCGCCGAACGTGCAATAGCATCTTCGCTTCCGCCACAACTTGGCGATGAATCCAGTAGGTGGCGGTTTGACCTGTCTCCTGTTTGACGACAGCACTGAAATGTTTGGTTGACAAACAGGCTTTCGCGGCGTAGAAACTCACATCGCGGTGATCGCGGAAATGCTTCGCGAGGTCGCTGTGGAAATGTGCGCTGACCCGCTTGTCGGTCGGGGTCTCGTTCAGTTTGTTCCTGCGGTAGTGGCTGAGCAGGCGCAGGAGAAATTCCAACAGACGTGTCATCAGCATCCGATGGTCGGGAAGTTGGAGGCGTGTGATTTCGCGCATTCCTTCCACCACGTTCGTTATCATCTTGTATTCATGCCTGTCAAGCTTCACGTTGGGGTGCGGCTCGTAGCGGTAACGAAGCTGGTTGATGATTTGCAACATTGGGTCATTCAGAAGCGCTGCCCTGACCACAATCAATGTGGCACGATAGTCGTCGGTTTTGTCCACTTTCAACAGTCTGTGATTGGGGAAGATGACGCCAACAGTGCGCTGTCCCGAAAAGTCGGTGATGTCGTCGTACATGAGGTTGATGCGTCCTTTGTGACCGATACAGATGACGTAGTCTGGCGAGACAAAAGGCTCGTCCCCGGAGGGCAACCCCCTCACATCATTGAAAACCACAATGCCTTCCTCATTGATTCTCTGAGGATAAAGGTTCATCGGATGGGTATATGACGATTTCTTTTTCATGGTGCAAAAATACGGATTTATTTTAACAATACATCAAAATCAGTCTTTTTGTTAAATTTTTGCGCCGATATGTCAACTTGCATGATGGTAGCGATGTTAATTTTGCAGGCAGAAAATAATTGTTTGGTTAAAAGGATAAATCTTATGAAACACACAGCTTTCCTGATCTGCATGTTGCTTTTGACAACCTGCGCTTTTGCACAGACGCCGAGCGACAACACTGTCGAAGTGGTCTATAGCGGCACGACGGCAACGGTGGCCGTCGCCGACAATGTGACGCAATACCTGACCGTCACCCAGCAAGGGGCGCACGTCTCCATCGCGCAGAGCGACTCCCTCGCCAGCGAAATCACCTACAAGCTGAGCGGCACATCGACCGACGGTGAGTTCTATATGTCGGGCTCTTACAAAGCCACTCTAGAACTCAACGGTCTCACGTTGACAAACACCATTCCCGTTTATAGTGGTGCGGCGGTGCATATCCAGAACGGCAAACGCATCAACGTGAAGGTCATCACTGGCACCACCAACACGCTCGTAGATGCGGCCAGCGGCTCGCAGAAGGGCTGCCTCTACGTGAAAGGCCACGCCGAGTTCAAACAGCAGGGGACGCTCAACGTGGTGGGCAACGTGAAACACGGCATCAAGGCCGGCGAGTACATCAGCCTGAAAAACGCCACGATCAATGTGACCTCCGCCGTGGGCGACGGCATCTCGTGCAACCAGTATTTCCTGATGGAGAGCGGCACCCTCAACATCAGCGGCACCGCGGACGACGGTATCCAGTGCGACCTTGAGGGCGACACTTCCACTGGCATCACCACCGACCACGAGGACGAAGACTCGGGCAATATGTACATCAGCGGCGGCACTATCACCATCAATTGCACGGCGATTGCCGCCAAGGGTATCAAATGCGCGGGTGACATATACATCACCGACGAACCCGTCATCACGGTAACCACCAGCGGCAAAGGCACTTGGGATGAGGATGATTTGGAAACCAAAGCGGCCTGCGGAATAAGCGCCGATGGCGACATCAACATCAGCGGCGGCACCCTCAACCTTACCTCCACCGGCTCGGGCGGTAAGGGCATGAAGTGTGACAACGTGTTGACCATCAGCGGCGGCGACATTACCATTTCCACCAGCGGCGGCCTATATTATAACAACGGCACGACAGAAAACACCAACTATACTGGCAACACCGACAATGTGAGCAGCGACTATTACTCGTCGCCCAAGGGCATCAAAGCCGGCGTGAAGACGCAGGTCGGCAACAGCTACACTTACAGCGGCGGTATGGTTATCAGCGGTGGCAACATAAAAGTGACCACCACAGGTCGCAATGGCGAAGGTATCGAGAGCAAGAACACGCTGGATATAACGGGGGGCGAAGTCTATGTCAACGCTTACGATGACGGCATCAATTCGGCGCGGGATATGACCATCACCAATGGTTATGTCTATTCCCGCTCCAACAACAACGACGGCATGGATGCCAATGGCAACCTGTACATCAATGGTGGACTTGTTTACGCCATCGGCTCACGTTCACCCGAGTTGGCGCTCGACGCCAACAGCGAAGAGCAGAAGAGAATCTACATCAACGGCGGTGTCATCATTGCTGTGGGAGGTATCGAAAACGGCAGCTCCATCAACCAACCCTATATCCAGTCTTCATCCGTCAGCGGCAACAACTGGTACACTGTAACTTACGGCGAAAATGCAGTGGCATTCTATACTCCCACCATCAACACCGGTGGTGGTCCTGGAGGCCATGGCGGCAACTCGTCCACGTTTATTTCCGCTCCCAGCACTCCATCGCTTGCCAATGGGAACACCATCAGCGGTGGTACCCCGTATTTCGAGGGGAACTGTTATGTTAGTGGTGACGGCGGCGACGACACCGGCATCGACGAACTTGACATGGAGGATGTCACCATCAAGAGTCTGAACGGCAATATCATTGTCGAGGGTTGTGAAGATTGCACAGTGAGCATATTCAACATGGAAGGCCGCCGGGTAGGTGACCGCGGGCTCGCTCCCGGCGTTTATGTCGTCAAAGTCGGTGACCGCCCGGCACGGAAAGTCATCGTGACAAGGTAGATGTTTTTGGAGCAACAGACATCAGGTAACGTTCTTTCAGCGTTTTCAAATCTGCTTCTGTCAATCCTAAGACCTCGCGCAAGTACACGTCCATGGAGCCGTATTCCGCATTGATCAAGTCTAATGCTCTGATGAAATTGTCGGTGTTGGCGCCAATAAATGACTTGACCACGGCAAGTTCTTCCTCTTTGCCGCCAAAGAATTTCACCCTGCGGCAATATTTGCGGACATTCCGGGCATAGACCTCGTTGGTCTTGTCGAAATCGGCGATGACGGTCTCGCGATCAATCCCCAAGGCCGACAACAAAAAGGCGGCGGCGAGGCCTGTTCGGTCCTTGCCCTGTGTGCAGTGGAAGAATATGGCTCCATCTGTAGTCTCCACGACCTCACGAAGGAAAGCGGCAAATTGTTGCTGGCACTCGGAACGCATCACCATCAGAGGATACATCTCCCGAGCGAAGGTCTTGGCTTTGTCGTTGAAAGCGGCAATCATGATGAGTTTGGAGAGGTTAAACGACTTGTGTTTAGCCGTCAGGGAGGATGCTTCCTCATTGTTGACGGGTTGGATGGGGAGGTCGATATAGGCAGCACCGGACAAGAGTCTGTTTTCCTTGCCTTTTTTCTCAAAAGAAGACCGAAAGTCGATGACCTTGACCACATGGAGGTCGGAGAGTACCGCAAGGTCGGAATCTTTCGCCGTGGCGAGGGAGGCGCCCCGGATGAGTAGACCGGACTTGACCATCATGCCGTCAGTAGTCGTATAGTCCCCGAGGTCGCGGGCATTCACAATCCCTGTGACGGGTAAGAAGTGTTCTTTTTCAATCTTCATCATAATATGGTTTTCATTGTTTTATTGTAAACTGGTTCGAAGTCCGAAGAAGGATACAGCGCACTAATTTGCACCTCTAATTTTCGATTGCAAAACGCAAAAGTTTACAATATCTCAACCCAACTGTCGTCGTAGTTGATTTGACGCAAAGTCTCCTCGATATCAAGTGTAGGTGGTTGTTTGATTTTAAACTTGACGGCGTTCTGTGGAACACGGGTATGGATGGTGAACTGCGAACCATGAGGCTGCCACGTGAAGCGGGTTTCACCGCTTTCAATTTCGATGCCTATGAGATTACCGTTTTTGTTTTCCTCCCAATGGTATTGGTTTGCAACAAAACGATGATTTTCCTCTTCAAAAAGTGTGTAAGTCAACAGGTCATTGCTTCGAACAAGTATGCTGTTGCGAACAGGATTGTAATAGTCGTATGCTATATTGACACGCTCGTTCCAGATGTTAAGGACGGCACGGCCTGTCTTCTGGATGTCTTCGTGTGGGTCTGTGATGCCGTATGAGTAGTCAGGAGAGCATCGACCGCTGATAAGGCGAACAGAGGCATCATTTCTATGAGGATTAGAGGTCTTTACAGTCTTCATTGACCATGCCATTTTGTTGAAAATCACATCAGCAATGCCGACGGGAGACTGCAAATGCTCGCCACCGACCGCTTCAGCAAACACATCTCCCCAATCATTGCCTGTCAAATCATTCCGTCCAATGCAAAGCAAGTAAACCAGTTGTTTACCGATTTTCTTGACAATATTTTCTGGGATTTCATTTATAGGATATGGTTCATGCGTAAGCAACCTTTTTGAGTCTCTGAGTTTCGGATGTTCCATTCTGTTCTTTTCTATTGATGATTTCATTTATCTTTTTTGCGACCATTCGAATCATTGGCACTGCCACGGAATTGCCTGTTTGTCTTCGAATATCCTGATGAGAAACAGCAATCTTGTACTTTTCAGGAAAGCCTTGCAGACGTAAAAGCTCGCGCGAAGTTGGACGGCGTACCCCATTGACAAGAAGGTAGTTGTACGATGCGCCAGTACGGAGGGCGCATGAATAATCGAGTACACTGATATTTCCAGCCTTGTTCTCATGCCATATTGAAGGATAAAAAATTTTCTTGTCAATCGTTTTCTCTTGTCTTTTGGCCAAGATGTGATCAGAAGCAAAGAGCTTTGGGTCAACGTCTTCATCGGGCTCGAGGATGTCTGCAAGGTTATACGGGATATGAGGTATGTCAAAAGAAAAAGCATCGCAGTCACCTTTATCCAAAAAACCAACAATGATGACACGTTCTCGTTTTTGCGGCAAACCGAAGTCAAGGGCATTAAGCACTTGCCATTTGACATGGTAGCCCAGTTGGTCAAGCCTTTCAAGAATTACTTTGAATGTCCGGCCTCCATCGTGTCCGACAAGCTGCTTAACATTTTCCAAAAGAATATACGGGGTGCGGTGATGTTTCAAGATGCGCTCAATTTCGAAAAACATAGTGCCGCGAGTGTCCGCAAAGCCCTGCATCTTGCCCATTATGCTAAACGCCTGACAGGGGAAACCGGCTAGCAAGACATCATGATGTGGGATTCGTTCCGCAGGAATTTTCGTTATGTCTCCGAAAGGAACGGTGCCGAAATTAGCGAAATACGTACGACATGCTTTTGCGTCCCATTCACTGCTGAACACACAGTGGTAACCCATCTCGTCAAACGGAATCCGTATCCCCCCGATCCCCGCAAACAAATCTATAAACGTGAACTTGGGGTTCTCCGGCGCGGGGAACGGTACATTGTAGAACTCGGAAAACAGGTTGTATTGAGCCGGTTCCTCAGCAACTTTCCATACCTGCTCGTCGGTCATTCCGTCAACGTCTATTTGCTGGCGATCCTCCTTCCGGGACAGGAAATCACGGATAGCACCAATGATTTCGGCCTGCTCCTCCTTGTCAAGCTCCCGCCTGTGGTTGTGCAGATAGTGGCTCAGCACCGCCATCTGGTTCTCGTAGGAGGTCTCTCCGTAAACCTTGATCCCGTTGTCCGCATCCACTTCCTCGGGGAAATCCACCATGGATATCTTCTTTGTTTTCGCTGTCATTCCAATCAATAATTCAAGTCGCAAAAATACTATTTTTCGCGGATTACCGATGCTGTTCAGGAGGCGACGCTTCCCAGCATCGCAAAAAATCCCGCCATGTACATCTGACATGCGGGATTAAAACACTTCGGAATTCCTGATTAAACGGCTCAGTTGATGCGCTCCATGGCGCAGGCGGACGGCTGGTGGTCGGCGGTGACCGTCTGCCATGACATATCCAAATTGTAGCCGGTAATGGATGTCATTGTACGGGTCAGGAACGTCTCCCCTGACAGATAGAGCACGCACCCGTAGGCAATCCATGTGCCCTGTTCGGTCAGACCCGTGGCGGCACGCAGCACACTGTAAGATCCGTCCGCATTGAGCGTGTAAATATCGTTGAGCGTGTTGGGCTCATTCAAAGGTTCCGTGATCCGTTTCCAGCTGCCAACAAGTAACATGTTGTAGTTGTGACTGGCTTTCAGCAAGTTCCATGTGATGTTGGCATGCTCGTCTTTCAAAAGCATCGTGTTGCTGCTGATGGAAGAAATCGTGAGCTGTTTGGCTTCCCCATTCGGGAACGTTTGCGTCACTTGATGGTTTGCGGTTGTGTAGGTGAAAGAGGTTTCCACCCACACGCCGTTTTCTATGCGACACCATTTTCCGGTGTTGTCGGCGTTGAACACTGTGACCTCCATCTCATTGGAAGGGCATACATTGCTGTTCGTCAAGGAAACGTACCACGTGCCCACAATTTTGTTGGTAATCGTTGTTTCATCGGGGTTCAGAACATTGATGAGATTACATGCGTTCATCAGCACCGCTGCAAAGAAGACTGCCAAAACAATTTTTAACTTTTTCATTTTGCTTGTAAGGGGTGGCTTGTGATGGTCGTCCTCCCCCACCCCATAAGGAGAACGGCCAATTACATTCGGCTTTTTCGCGGCAAAAGTACAATTTGCGGTAATTCTATATTATTTAAAAATTGAACAGAATTATTGATTTTCGGAATAAAATTGTATTTTTGCGGCCTAAATTGCTTGGAAATGGAAAAGGACTCACCAAAATCATTCTATTCAATAGAGCTCTATTCGGGTTCGCAGCGGTTCGTCAGCGACCGGAAGCGGGAGAGCTTGCTGGTGCAGTGCATGAGCGGAAGCTGCAAGGCAAAATTCAAAGGGTACGAGGTGGAGATCCGCGAAGGCGACAACTTTTTCGTGCCGCAGTTTATGACATTTGAGATACCGGTCACGGACGACAGTTTCCGGCTACGGCTCATCCGTCTGCCCGACAGCTTTATGGTGAACGTGTATCCGTATATGTCAAGCGATTTCAAGACGGTGTTGTCGATGGCCACGCCCGAGACCTACCGGTCCTGTAATGTGCCTATGTTGAATCTCTGTTTTGTGCAACTGTGGGGGCTGCCGCCGGATGCGAATGAGATGTTTTACCGCGACCGGGTGGCCCTGAACATCGTCACCAACTATCTTCTGATGACCTTTGACCAGCTGAAGATGTACGGTGGCACGGTGAGCAACCCACCGAAGAACCGCTCATTCGAATTCGCCAACCGTTTCTTCAAGATGCTTGGCGAGGAAAAAGTGCTGCGCCGTTCGGTAGATTACTACGCCGAGCAGCTGCACATCACTCCCCGCTATCTGTTCAAGATCTGTCAGGACAACACAGGGCTCACGCCGAAACAGCTGATTGACTATCAAATAATCGGCAATATCAAGAAGTTGTTGCTGAGCACCGACTGGAGCATACAGCAGGTGGCAGACGCGATGGGATTTCCCGACCAGGCCTCGTTAGGGCAGTTCTTCAAGCGCAATGAGGGCGTTTCTCCGCTGGCGTTCAGGAAGAGTTTCAGGTAAGTTGCCAGTCCCTTCGCTTTGATTGATGATAGTTACTGTTTGATTCAGGACAACGCACGTCGGTATTCGCTGGGCGAGACTCCCGTGTGGGTTTTGAAATACTTTCTGAAGGTGAACTGTTCGGGGAAACCGAGTCGTTCGGCGACTTCCTTGATTTGCAGATCTGGTTGCGTAAGCAGGTGCTTGGCTTGGTTGATGGTGAAAAGGTGAATCCACTGCTTTGGCGTTTGGCCTGAATACTGATGGATGAGTGAAGAGAAGTGGCGCACCGTCAGGCATGCCTCAGTAGCATAGTCGGCTTCCCAAAACGAAAGAAAGTCTCATTGGTGCAAGTAGTTGCCTCGCGCTGTAGCGTTTACCGCCGAGGGCGATATGCCGTATTTTTGCTTGAAGATGCGGCTGAAATGGGTGGGATTCTCGAAGCCGAGACTGTAGGCCACATCGGCGACTGACATTTGCGAGGATTGGAGCATTTGACGGGCTTTCGAGAGACGTTTTTCCCGAATCCATTTGGCGGGACTCTCGCCGTAGATGCTCTGGAAGTCGCGCTTGAAGCTGGAGAGCGACCGACCGGAGAGGTAAGCCAACTCTTCGAGCGATATGGGAGAAGTGTAGTTTTCCTCCACCACGCGGTGGACATCGACCTTGACGGGATGACGCAACTGGAGCATCTGGCGGAAGATGTTCTTCGAGCAGTCCATCACGTTGAAAAGCAGTTCCATCACCTTCAGACGCAAGAGCCCGGGGCTGACTTGCGACGGGTCGTTGAAGTATGGAGCCAGCGACCAGCAGTAGGCCACGAGTCGGTCGCTCATAGGTGAAACTTGTGCGCCCAGTTCCTCTGTCATCGGAGGCACATTGATTTGCTGCGAGGTTAAGAAATCCTTCAGCAGTTCGTCATTGATGGCGAACAACATACTCTCGAAGAGTCCGGTTTCGGGCGAGCCGTGCTTCTCATAGCTGACGCTGTGAGCCTTGCGCAGCAGAATCATCTCGTTCTTGCCCACAGTCCACGTCTGTCGGCCACAAGCCAGTTTTACGCTGCCACCCAGCACCACATAGAGAAGATGCTGTTCAAGGAAGAATGTGCCGCTTTCGCCAGCCGTCACGATGCACTGGTCAATGATGCTGCCGCCGTCAAGCCGTAGCGACGACGTGGTGCAGTCGCCGCTGATCAGAGCCGAAGGGAATTTCGTTATCTTTGTCATACAAACAATTTGGTCTGCAAAATTAGTAAAATCTTGCAGACCAAAAGGGGACTTGGTTTATTTCACGATTTTGGTTTGCCAACTATATACCACCTGTGTTTTATCGGGTGATGGTGTTCGAATTCTGGTTGTATGCCTTTGCCACACACTTCCATTGGCCGTCGATCTTCAGCAATAGCAGCACGTCGGTGAAGTCAATGGTGCCGCCCCAGCCCTCTTCCAACACTCGAACCACGGCCAGCGTCTCTTCCAACTCCAGCACGTCGATGCGGGTCTTGAACTCCTTGCCGGCGCCCACGGTGTCCACATTGTGATAGAACTGCTCGATGCTGCCACGCTCGAATTTCCCGTTCAGGAAACCGAACAGACAGGCGTCTTCGGTGAATAACTCTTTGGCATACTTGCTGTTGCCCTCGGCAACGCTCCGGGTGAACTTGCTTGCAGCTTCCACAACTGCGTTGTAGTCTTCGATTTTGCTTCTCATTGTAACCTTTTTTTGTGAATGAATTTTACGCTGCAAAAGTGCAACTGTTTCGGCAAACCGATCTTTCTATTTGGCTCAACTTTTCTTTCTGTTTCGTCCAAAATGTATGATAGGGTTCTCTGTTATTTATATGAAAATCACAAAATAAAGGCAGCTCGACTGATGGTCAAATACGGTAAAATATTGTTGTTTAATGGTTTGTGGAGATTGTACTGGTACATGGGGGTTGTTTATCACACGCATCACCGATACCTCTTCCGGAACTCCGAAGGCGACATCCCCTCCTGACGCTTGAAGAACTGTCCGAAAGCTGACTGGTCCGGGAAGCCGAACTGGTCGGCAATCTGCTGGTGGGTCATCTCGGTAGTCAGCAGGGCGTTCTTGATTTGGCCGATTAAAAACTGATGGATAAGTGCTTTCGGTGTTTTGCCGGTTTCCTTTTTGCAGACTTTGAAGAGGTAACGCTCTGACACGCAGAGTTTGTCGGCATAGTAGGTGATATTGCGGCATCCTGATGGAGTGTTTTCGCCGACCAGCTCGAAAA
>CAMJPH010000070.1 GCA_946407715.1 uncultured Bacteroidales bacterium
CGGCGGCGTAGCCTATTGGCTTCTTGAAAGAGAGCACTTTTTCAAGCGGACTCAAGAAAGTATTTCCCCAAAATCACCAGACATCACATTGCCTTTTCTTGGTAACCTTCGAGAAATGGCTTCTTTTCTTGTTGTAGGAAAATGACTAACAATATGATTAAGTTTGTCTGTTGCGATATAAGCCTCCCTAAATGGAACTAAACAATCCTGAACAAAGCTTGCGGCTTTTGTGTTGTCAAATACATAGAAACACAATCCAGAAGCAGGGTACAAACTCCTATCAAAATTGAAATAGTCAGATATTGCCGCCATTAGTCATCTTGTTTTTGCTACATCAAATTTTCAAGAACTTAGTCATTCTATTGATACTTCCTTACACATTCCGAAAACCTTTGCACAATCCTGCCATCGTCCACAAAATGCCAGAAAAGTTTGTTCTCATGTTCTGATGTTGCAAGAATGCTGTTCAACTTTTTGAAGTTTGCCATCTGTGTTTTTGTAAATGCTTCTATTTTCTGCAAATAGTCATCTGATTCAACAAAGCAAAGGTATCGCGCAACAAGACTTACCGCCACATCCGACATTTGCACCCATGGTTCAGACTTTGAATCCACGAATCGATAATTAATCTTTTTCCCATTGACTTCAACTGGTGTTTCCCCAAGGCCTTCCATCATATCCAATTCGTTATCAAATACAATTATTGAATTCGTAAATTTGTAAAGCGGATCTTGATAAAATTGCAGAAATGATTCAATAAAGACCCTCGGTTTTTCATCTTGAATAAATGCCAGTTCAGATTTTCCCATATTACTTATCAGCATATCAAGCAGTACTTGTTTTCCTATTGGGTCTGAAATAGTCGTTCTATTAACTATCATGACCAATGTTTCCATAAACTTGTTCACATCCTTAACATCAGGATAAGTGTTATCTCGGAACAAATCAATAAAAACATCAGGATCTTGCATTGCCACTTGATATAGAATACTCTTCAAAGCAAAAGAATAATTGAGATCATAGTCGAGTGAATCTATAATATCCACCAAAGAATAATAGAACAGATTTACCGAACTAAAATGCACCAAAGCGCCCTTTTCTTCCAATAAGACAAGATATTTGGTAAGTTTACTGCTTTTTAGCACAGGGACAAAATCATTCCATGTAGCATGACAATAGATTTTTTCTAATTTCAGTTCATTCGATGTTTTTTGTAATCCCAATGTGTTATTGATTTCCTCTTGAGTAAGGTCATTACTACAAGAAACACCACCCAACACAAACCTGACACCAACAGGAACGTTCAAACGATCATCATCCTTTATATGAAACTTCTTTGCATTATTGGTTTCATCAAAATACAACTTGTAACGCTTAGCAAGGATCTCTGGTGAGAAACCTGGCACAAAAAAGCGAAGCATGTTATAAAGTTCTGTATAATCCATATTATTGTTTTTTATATCTTCCTTCATTACTTTCCCCTCAACCAAACTCCACCATACAATTTCAAGCCCTTCAAAATTGTCAACTGTCAATTATAAATTGTCAATTGTCAGTATCCCTTCCTCCTCATGCGGCACGTATGGCCCTTCCTTGCGCTCGAAGATGACGGAACCCGGCTCCAGGGCTTCCACGGTGTGCCAGACATTCTTTCCCACGTTCACGCCGTAGCGGCCTTCCGATGGGTTGAGGACAATGTCTTCGATGATGGTGCCGTCGTCGTTGTAGGTGACGACACGTATCCTGCCTCGCAACACAACAAAGGACTCCTCTTTCTTCGGATGGCGATGAACGGGGATGTTGGCACCCGGTTCCACGGCATTCAGAAAACGGTGGCACTTCTCATCCAGACTCTGATGAAAGTTCAGATTCATCCGCAGCCGGGGCGATGCTTGGGCCCGGGCGGTCAAACTGTCAAGTATCTTATTGTCTATCACCATGATATCTTCTCACAATCTGAAAATGTGTCACTCACTCCGTCTTCCCTTATTTCGTGTCATACAATCGGCAAAAATAAAAATTTTTCTTCTACTGTCTCTATGCTTCCTAAAATGTTTGTCTTCCGCGAGATAAATATTTACCATACATCTTCTGCCTGACATTCCGCCCTCCCCTTTCGGTTAAGCACCGATATCAACGGCTAATTTTTCGGTCAGATAAACATCGTCATCATCACCGGCAGCAGTGTCACGGCCCCGTCCTTGCACAGATCCTTCGTATATACAAGGAACCGATCGCCCACGCGGGCCGAGAATTTCTCGCAGAAGGCATCCAGCGAGGCATGCGTCTTGTAGCCCGACGACTTCACCTCCAGCGGCCAAAGCTTGGCTCCTCTCGACAACAGGAAGTCAACCTCGTAATTATGTTTGCCACTCTCTGTAGGCCACGTGTGGTAGAACAGTTTGTTCCCTGCCGCCGTCAACATCTGCGCCACGATATTCTCATATACATAACCCAAATTGGCACTCAGCTTGTTGTGAAAAATGGAGAATTTAGTTTCGGACAAAACACATTTGTTCGTCATTTTGGCGGATGGCGAGGTACTTTGGAGGCCTTTAATAGATATGTGGATTCTGATGACAACGAGGTGTCTACACCATCTCAGAAACGAGAACAACAGACTAAAGATGAAACAAGTGTTATCCAGAATAAACAATCTGATTCTGTTAAACAAGACTATCTATGATGGCTATGAAATAGAAACATGTGTGTTGCACATGTTTGACAGAGATGTGGGTATTGAATACTACAACAGATAATACGTAGCATCATTTAGAGTTTTATTCTGACATGGATGTTTTACATTCAAGTATTTTGTACTTTTACAGCTGAAAGTTGCAATGTCGCATCGCGTAGTGCACTTTATTAGTTCTTTGTTTTGTTAATACTCTATGTTGTAGCCTCATATCATTAGATTATTATTTAGCGTGCTTTCAAATTTTCAGCTTTATAGTTGATGTGATAAGTTTAATAAACTATCTAAGAAAGGAGGTTTATCATATGAAAAATACAATTTCGGCTACTTTGGCATTCGCGGCTATCCCGAACAGGGCATTGTAGTATTAACAAGATGGAAAACATCAAAATAGAGTGGTTGAATGCCAATGTGGGGTTCGAGTCCCCAGGTAGCCGCAAATGAAAAAGAGTAATCCTTTTATTTAAAAGGGTTGCTCTTTTCATATTGAATTATTTTGTAGTTTTGCAAGTTGATACTTATAAAGACTGGATTATGAATAACAAAGACATACTCGATTTCATCAATGCCAACTTCACGATGCGTTCCAACGTGAATTGCTACAACAAGTTGAACTGCTTTGTTGATGCGATGCGTAACAATCAATACTATCCCATTACCGATGAAGAAATCCATCGTGGTGTAGAATACAAGAAAGCGGAACTTAAGTCACAACTTAAACAAGTCGGATTGTTGTTTCCTAATGAAGACCTTCATCCTGCCGAGGAATTGATAGAAATTTTGTGTGACCAACGTTTGCAACACTTTCTTGGTCACAAACACTTATACGAAAAATAAGAAAAATATAATTATTAGGTTTCAGATTATACAATATGAAAAATCTTAAAATATCTAATCTTGGTCCATTAGGTAAAATCAACATCAACTTTGGTGATTTGACAATTCTTATAGGGCCACAAGCCAGTGGAAAAAGTATTGCGCTTGAAACCCTAAAACTAGTTGTTGACAGAGACAGTGTCATTAGCAATCTCGACAGATACAATTATATTATTGGGCATAATACAGACAAGATTTTAAATGTTTACTATGGGGATGGTATGGCACCGATTTGGAAGAACAGCACATCGGTTATATTTGATGGAACTTTCTTTGATAAAAAACAAATACCATTGAAACCTCAATCCGACAAAGAGACTGTTTTTTATGTCCCAGCCCAAAGAATCCTTAGTATATCAGATGGTCGTCCTAAGAATTTCATGGAATTTGACAGTTCTTCTCCTTATATTCATCGTATTTTCAGTGAAACATTGAGACTGTTCATGCAGAATGGTTTGGGACAGTCCAACACCATTTTTCCTTTGAGTAACAGATTGAAAGGCCACATGAAGAAATCGCTCAATGCTTCCATTTTCCACAATGCCAAGGTGGTAATGGAAGAACGTTCTGGGCAAAAAAAGATGTTACTACAGGTGGACGATGTCAACATTCCGTTTATGTCCTGGAGTGCAGGTCAAAAAGAATTTATGCCATTATTGCTGGCATTTTATTGTTTGTCCGGACCACCATCAAAAGTAATAAAACGCGAGAAATACAAGTATGTGATTATCGAAGAACCCGAAATGGGACTTCATCCCCGAGCCATTGTCAGTGTGATTCTTCAGATATTAGAGTTACTACAAGATGGTTATCAAGTGATTCTTTCCACTCATTCTCCTATGTTTCTAGAGTTTGCATGGGCTTTCAATCTCTTAAAGAATGTTTCAACAAAATACAAAGCCTTGAATGAGTTGTTCAACGTGCCTGAAAATTCCTCGATTGGCACAATGCTTTCAGGTATTTTTGAAAAAACTATTAACACCTATTATTTTAAACGAACAAAAACGGGAAAAGTAGTTTCTGTTAACATATCTTCCCTAGATGCAGGAAGTTCTAACAGCATTATAGCTGAATGGGGCGGATTGTCATCCTTTGCATCAAAAGCATCCGAGGTTGTTTCAAAACACTTGAATAATGAAGAATGAGGAAAGACTATTAGAAACAGCCGTTGCACAAACCGCTGATGTTGCGGGACATTTTAGAAATGGCATTCAGGCAGTCAAAGGGGTTTATCATTCAAAGATTCAAACTAAAGAATCTCGAATGTTGACAGGTAGTGTTGATATAGATACCGCAACTCAAACATTGTACCCTAATGCAAACAGGTGGGATTATGCTATTGAATATGACGACAAGACATACTTTGTAGAGTTTCATCCTGCCTCAACCGGCAATGTGGGTGAGATGATAGAAAAACTTAAATGGCTTAATTGGTGGCTGCGGGAAAAAGCCCCACATATCAATGACTTAAAACCGAAACACACAAACCCATGTCACTGGGTGGCAACAGGAAGCATTCAAATTCTTAATACTTCACGACAATATAAACTATTAGCGACAAAAGGATTACTTCCTAAAAAAATGATGGTTTTCAAATGAATGTGAAGCAACGTGAACCCAAAGAGGATCTGTTTAAGCAGAAAATAGATAATTCCGTCATTCGCAACTCTTTCAACTCATACGAAGAATTGAAAAGTGGTGTATATGCTCATTCCGCGCAAGTGGATGTCACACCCGAACTGCCGGCTCAGACCGTGACCGAAGCTATTGTTAATGCGGTTGTACACCGCAACTATACAAGTAACGGCAGCGTGCAGGTGATGTTGTTCAAAGACCGCTTGGAAGTTTGGAACCCAGGCAAACTTCCACAAGGAATGACTATCGCGAAATTGAACAAGGAGCACACCTCCAATCCTGTCAATCCCGTTCTTGCCCATCCCGTTTATCTTACCGGCTATATAGAACAAATGGGAACAGGCACCACCGATATAATCGACCATTGTTTGGACTATGGACTCCGTAAACCGGAATTCCACCAAGATGATGATTTTCGGGTTGTTCTTTGGCGACCAGAAGTAAAAAAAAGAGTACAAGAATGCACCCGTTTTTCGTCTCTACTTCCCCCACGTCCTCTTCATGTCGGCGAAACGCTCGTAAATGTCGAGAATGCACTCTTCAGGCCGACCGGCGTGGCGCGGGTCAACAATG
The DNA here is from genome assembly GCA_946407715.1 of uncultured Bacteroidales bacterium. The sequence goes on from CAMJPH010000070.1 coordinate 5,780, forward strand.
AAACGGCACACTTTGGCATAATCACCGCACGACCCGAGGTCAACCAACCCCGTGTCGAACATCTTCTTAATGTCGGGCAACAGCTCACTGGCCTGCAAATCAATCACATCATGAAGAATCATGCCTGCAAGAACGTTGTCAAACCATTGCGTGTCTGGTAGTTTCTTGGTGGCGAAGCGAATCACCTCTCGATACCATTCGATAATTGTATCACGACGACTTGGCTGGTGCAGCGCGATTTGGGTGACAGCTGGGAACACACGATATTTGGAGAACGTGTCAAGCCCTTCCTCTTTCACAAAGTTCATCAATTTGTTCAACCTGTTCTGCCCCAGCAAGTAAATCGTCGGGGTGAAGTATTGATTTCCTGCATCGCCGAAATGATTCTCGTAAAAGTCGCTGTCTTGGCGCAGCAGCTCAAGCACCACGTCAAGACTGCTGTCCGCGTTGCCCACCTCGCCCAGCAGCATAACGGAATTGCCGATAATGCCTGTGAATCCATCTTTTTCGTAATCATCGGGAATGTCTTCGCAAGTTAACCCGATGTGATATAGGATAATCCGCTCCAAATTTTCGCGCACGAGGTCATACGGCAGCTGCAAAATGCGGTTTACGAGATTTTCTTTCAGATAGACGCTGTTTTTGGGACTATGCAACTCTTCATAGAACCAATCGGGTGTGGTAAGTTCAAGCTTTTCGGGATATTTCGGGTGCTGGTAGGTGTACTCGGTATTGGGCCCATACGTTTTGAATAACGGGTTGTCTTCAATATTGGCAAGCCGTTCCATTATCGTCTCCTCATCCAGATCGGGCATGTCGTATTTCCCGTCCTCAATGACGAATTCCACATCGTTTCCCAAATTTGCCCTCAGTGTCGGAAGGTAACGGTTGGCCTCTTGCACCGTATGGCACACCAGAAAGTGCTGCCCGTCTTTGCCGAACTCGTATTCGATAAGCGGGATGTCATCGGTATCCTCCTCCAGCATGTATTGGGTCAACAGGAAGCTCTTGTCCGGCATTATCCCGCCCTCCTCCGCAAATGCGATGGCTCCGTATATCCAGTTGTGGGCCTCTTCGTAGCTGCACTCACGCATTTTATGACGATAAAACACTAACTCCTGAACCTCCTCTTCTTCCATTCTCAACCGATAGCCAGAGTCTATTACTCCCAAACAGTAGATGTCCACGAGATAGAATCCTATGCTGACTTTCCCGCCGGTATGGAGTCTGGTGACGAAAACAGCCCCCTCACCGCACTCTTCGATGTCTTCGGAAATGTAGCACTTGCCGATTTCCAAAGTTCTTGCCTTCTGTTTCAGATATTGTTCCGGGGATAGGAATTGTTGCCCGCCCTGTTTCTTCTTCTTTTGCGCCATAATGATATATTTGGTTTGAAAGTGCAAAGGTAAACAATTATCTCATACCATTTTCATTATTTTTCTTGGGATTCCATACGAATGATCGTATTGCATACACCCACCCTTATAATTCTTCCTGCCAAATGCATATTGCACTATTCCCGCCTCTCGAAAATCTCGTGCAACTCCGTGTTGCTCAGCTTGCCGATCCAGCTTTCGCCGGTGGCCACGGTCAGCTCCGCCAAGTCCTTCTTCTGCTGGATCATCGCGTCGATGCGTTCCTCGAAGGTGTTGCGGGTGATGAACCGGTGTACCAGCACGTTCTGGTGCTGTCCGATACGGTAAGCTCGGTCGGTGGCCTGCGCCTCCACGGCAGGGTTCCACCACAGGTCGTAATGGATGACATGGCTCGCGGCCGTCAGGTTCAGTCCCGTGCCCGCCGCCTTCAACGACAATAGAAAGACGCGGTCGCCCCTGCTGTTCTGGAACCGATCCACCAACTCCTTGCGCTCTTTAACGGAACAACCGCCATGCAGGAAGAGTGGCCGTTCGCCAATCCGTTTCGTAATCATCGGCACTAACATATCCCCCATTTCTTTGAATTGCGTGAAAATCAGCACTTTTTGGTTGCTCTCCACGATGCTTTGCAGCAGGTCAAGCAACAACAAGCTTTTCCCGGAAAGTTCAGGTACGAAATCGCCGTTCTTCAGGAAGAGCGCAGGATGATTGCAGATCTGTTTGAGCGCAAGAATCATCTGCAACACCAACCCTTGCCGTTTGAATAGCGAACGGTTGTCCGTGCTCTCTATCCCCTCAATTTCCTTCATGGCCTCATGCAAGGTCTGCTCATACAAAGAGGCTTGATCCTCCGTGAGATACACGTTCTCGTTCTGCTCGATTTTGTCGGGCAGGTCGCTGATGATACTCTTGTCCGTCTTGAGTCGGCGCATCAGGAACGGTGCGGTGATCTTGCGGAAGAGGGCCGCCGTTTCCTGGTCGCCGCTGTTCTGGATGGGATGGGAGAAATTCTCCTGGAAATACTTGATGTTGCCCAAATACCCCTTGTTGGCAAAGTCCATCACCGACCAGAATTCCGACAACCTGTTTTCCACAGGAGTACCGCTCATGGCGATGTGGGTGGTGGCGGGCAGACTGCGGGCTGCCTTGCTCTGCGCCGTCTCGGCATTCTTGATGTTCTGCGCCTCGTCAATGACCACCACCTGCCATTTCCGCTTCTTCAACATGGCGATGTCGGAACGCATCACACCGTAGGTGGTGAGCAGGATGTCCTCCTTAAACTGCTTGATGTCACGCTGTTGCCCGTGATAAACAAACACAGACAAATCCGGGGCGAAACGGGCGACCTCTTCCTGCCAGTTGGTGATGAGGCCGGTGGGAACAATGACGACCGCTGGCGTTTTTCGCGTGAGCAGCCCGTCGTTTTTCAGTTTCTGCAGCAACGTGATCACCTGCAACGTCTTTCCCAAACCCATGTCATCGGCGAGAATGCTGCCGAACCCGATGCGCATGTTGCGGTACATCCAGGCGAACCCCCGCTCCTGATAAGGACGCAGTGTCGCATGGATCTCTTGGGGCACTGGCACTTCCGTTTGCTCGGTCAGCTCTTGGATCAGCTTCCGCACCTCATCGCTCAGCTCCACCTTGGCTTTGTCGTAAGTCTCGGAAAGCGCCGCCTGCAGTAGCTGGTTCGCGGGCATCTCGCGCCCGTTGGCGAATGCCTTCTGGAGTTTTGCCAAGTCGCCCTCTTGCACGTAGATGTACTGGTTTTTGAAACGGATGAGACCGTTGGCGTTGCGCACGAGCTTCAGGAACTCCTTTTCCGACAGAAAATGGTCGCCTAATGCCACTTGCCAGTCGAAAGAGAGCAGGTCGTCCAAACGCAGATAGCCTGATGACTCCTTTTTGGAGATTTTCATCGAGACACGCGGACGAATCAGTTCCTGCAGCGACTTGGGCAGCACCACACGAACACCTAACAGCCTGACTGCCGGAATGATGTCAGTGAGAAACGGGGCAAAACTGTTCAGCGCAAACAAGATAGGACTTTTAGCCTTGTCGTTGAAATAATGGTCCAAACCACTCACAAACGGAGTGAGCAGCGACAACTCTTTCAAAGCGGGAAACCTTTCGGTTTCGTATTTCTTCTGCGACAGGACATTTTGCAGCGGCACGTCTTTGCCGTTGACCGTCACCGTCAGGTCAAGCGAAAAGCCGTTGTCAGTTTCAGAGACGATCAGTGTGGGGCGGTATTGCCCCGAGGAGAGGTGCAGACGGTCGAGCCAAGACTTGATGCCGCCCGGGATTTCCGTCTCTCCGACCCCTTGGAAAGTCTGTTCGCAGTCGGCAAAGAACATCTCCAAGACTTTGTCTCCAAAGCAGTTGTCCGACAACATGGATACGAGCCACGTGATAGTCCACGACAGGACATGTTCTGCGGGATTCTCCACGGGGAATCCTTTCTTGCGGTCCGGACGGCGGATGCACACCGTGTCGGCAGGGGTGATGCGGGCGAGGGCATTAACAACTGTTTTGACCTCGTCGTCCAACAGTGCCGGAAGCCAGCGGACGATATAGTGGCTTTTTGGGATGGCCACGATTTGCGGAATGACGCAACCGTTGTGCAGCAAGTGCATAGCGACCATCAGCGATTGGTGCAGGGCGGCCACGGTGGGGTCGAAATCGGCGATATAGTCGGCGGGAATGGTAAGGACGGAGGCAGGGAGATCACCTTCCTCGATACAAGTCCTTTCGTCCTGTTCGTCAACGAATGTTAACGTCGGGAAAAGGAGTCCGCTTTCGTCGATTGAAAACCGCACGCTGTCGGTTCGAAGCAGCGGAAGAGATTGTGTATGGGTGAGTTCCGGGAGGCTTTTCCGCCCGGCGAGGATGCGCTCTGTTTGCCGGGAAAGTTTCAAGATTTGGTTCAGGTAGAGCTTCTGGAAGTCGCCTTGAGGGTGAAACGGCGGGTTCGGGGACAACAATTGGCACAGTGGTTCGGCAAGACGGCTCAGATGGGAGCAATCGACACGTTGGAACGGACTGTCGGTCTGCGTTTTGGCTTTCTTTTTCGCTTCTTGAAAAAGGGTGCGCCACTCGGGTACGGCGAGGTCGGTTTTCGTATCCACGGTGATGCCCCTGCGTTCAAACTCCTGCTGGAAATTCACACCGTGCAGCTCGAAAATCAGGAAGGGGTTGTTGTCGATTTCGCGGCTCATCATGTAGATGACTGCGGCGAGGTGTTTGCAAGGCACCGCCCAGTCGGGACAGCTGCAACTCATGCCGAGGTCTTTCCACGAGGATGGGAAAATGTGCAAGCCGATGGTTCGCGCGATGGCCATGATCTGTGGACTCAGCTCGCGGTTCAGCAGTTGTGCCAGCAACGTGGGGTTTTCCAAAACACTGTCTATCAGCAGGTCTATCTCTTGCTGCTTGAATTTTGGAACGGTGATGCTGATGTTGTAAGGTTTCTTTCTGCTCCCCTGCACTTTGGCGGCGACGAGGTTGTCTTTCACGTCAATGCGCAGCACAGCGCCTTTGCGTGCGTATGTGGCACCGCGTGGTAGCCGGTTACTGTAGTCAATACGGGAGAGAGCGTTCAGCCACTGCTCTCCCCACCATGTCATTCCGAATTTCTGGGCCATAGTCCGTAATCTGATTTGAGACGGCAAAGGTAGGATTTTTCCGTTTGTTGATGGCTTTTTTTGTGTTGGAATATTTTGTATGTTTGCGGGGTTGAAAAACAAGAGCAATGAGCATCATAGAATTAAACAGGCAAAGCATCATAGATATCTGTCAAAAGCACAAGGTTAAGACCCTCGCTGTTTTCGGATCGGTTCTGACCGACAGATTTCGTGATGACAGTGACATTGACTTCGTAGTCGATTTTACTGATGTTGATGAACGAGACTATGCGGACAACTATCTTGAGATGCAGGAATCGCTTCAGAACCTTTTTGGTCGCGAAATAGATCTTTTAGAGAACAAAGCCATTAGAAATTCTATACTTCTCCAGACAATTAATGACAGCAAACAGGTTATTTATGGATAATTATACACAAAAATATCTTGAGGATGTCTTAACCGCTTGCAAGGAAGTCTCCTCCTTCTTTGAAAACCAACCCAAACTTTTCGAGAATTTCAAAGATGACACATTACGACAACGCGCAGTGGAACGTAACGTGGAAATTATGGGAGAAGCCATTAATCAGATGCTCAAGCATAATCCTGATATTGCCCTTACCAATGCCAAGGCTATTGTCTCCACTAGAAAACGTGTCATTCACGGATATGACAGTGTTACTCCTGAATTTCTTTGGAGTCTGATCATTAAACACATCCCTTTGCTCCAACAAGAGGTTGAAACACTTTTGCAGAATAATTGTACTACGAAATAAGAATAAAATCTATATCTGAAAGTAATTGAATAGTATTAACGAAACCCAAACGAATAAAAAAACAGACTGAAAACCGACAATATATAATATAGATAGCGTTTGTGGCTATCCTTGAACATCAAATTTCCACAACGTCCTCATTTCGAGGACAAAACATCTCAAGGATTAGTTGTGAATGCCGTAGCGATACGGCGTGGAATAACTTGTTAGAGATGTAGGGCGTGGAAACCCTGATGTTCAAGCAAGGAATAAGTTCCACGCTTTTTTTATGACAGAAATCAACGACATACACATTGGCAAGCGCATCAAGGCGAAGTTGAAAGAGCAGGGGCGGACCACCGTCTGGTTGGCCGTGCAGATTCCCTGTTCCCCGAACCATCTGTACAAGGTGTATGCCAAACCCTCCATCAACACCGACCTGCTAAAACGCATTTCCCGAATATTGGATTACAATTTCTTTGAGGATTTTATCCAAAATGGATAGGTTTTACTATTTGTATTGGATGGGTTGTTTCTACGGGATGAATGGTGAATGTGGTAATTTTGCATATTTATTCGTGTCAAATATAAAAAGATATAGTTATGGCAGCAAAATCAGCAATTTCGGGTGAATACATCATCCAAAAAGAAGAAAGCGGAAGCATCGTGGTTTACCGCATTTTTGACAACGTGAAAGCATCCCTTCGGGAGATTGCCGACATGAAAGGGTTCCAATATGATCCTGAATGGAACGTTCGCCAGTTCGGGCGCAAGCTCTGCAAGGAGTATGGCGATGGCAAACTTGCTTTCGTGGGCAACTACGTCATCCGCGTATTGGAAAGCGGGAGCATCGAGACCTACCGAACCTACGACGTGCAGAAAGAGGCTTTGCGCGAAATCGCTGGTAAAATCGGTTTCGAATACGACAAGGAGTGGACTGTCCGTCAGTTAGGCAGCAAATTGATTGACTTTATCAACGGAAAATAAACGTAACCAATAGTTGCCCAGATAAACTATGGAAAATCTACAATCCGCAGCATTGATACGGGAACTGATTCTGAACCGTTGTTCAGAGGTGGAAAAACGCCCCGGTGTCTATCGCTGGTGGTTTCCAAAAGCCGAAGCAAAAAAACTATTGGCTGATTTCAAGA
>CAMJPH010000071.1 GCA_946407715.1 uncultured Bacteroidales bacterium
GGACCGCTTCTGTGGTGGGTGCTTTACTGACTAACGACATCAACGTGACCGCTCCCGCTAACTTCGAGGTTTCCGCTAACGGCACCTCCTACGCAGCTACCGCTACTCTGCCTCAGGCCGGCGGCACACTCTATGTCCGCTACAATCCGAGCGCAGCTGGCTATCACAACGGTACCATCACCGTGACCAGCGGCAATACCAGCAAGACCATCGCCGTCTCCGGTAGCGCTGTTGACTGCTCTAATCCTAAGACACTGCCCTTCACCGAAGATTTCGAAGAGGGTATGCCTGCTTGCTGGACCATCCTTGATCAAGACGGCGACGGCATTTCTTGGGAAGACAGCTACAACCCGGTTTCCTACTACTCTGGCGTTGACCTTTCTGGCAGTGGTTACAGTGAGTCCGACGGTTTCGTCCTCTCTGGCTCTTACAGTAACGTCACCGGAGCACTTACTCCTGACAACTGGTTGATCACTCCTGCTTTGGTTATTCCGAGCAACGGCGCTAAACTGACTTGGTATGTATCAGCTATCGATGCCAACTATGCGGCCGAATACTATGATGTAATGCTGTCCACCTCCCTTGACCCCAGCACCTTCACCAGCGTGTTCAACGAGACGCTTCAGTCTGACCAATGGGAGCAAAGAAGCGTCAACATCGGTGGCAACTATGCCGGCCAAAATGTCTATGTCGCTTTCAGAAACCACAATACGGAGGACATTTTCTTGATGAAGATTGACAATGTCAGCGTGACTCCTGGTACCGGTGTTGAGAACCACGAGCTGAACACCACCATCTTCCCGAACCCTGCTAACAACGTGCTCAACATCAATGCCAACAGCAACATTAACCGCGTTGAGGTTTACAACATGATGGGTCAAATGGTCGGTTCCTACAATGTCAATGATGTGAACACCCAAATCAGCACCACAAGCTTCGCCAATGGTGTTTATACGGTGAAAATCGCCACCGAAAACGGCATGTCAACCCAGAAATTCACGGTTGCCCGCTAATTTTTCGGAATAATATCCTAATACAAAATCCCGGATCGTATGGTCCGGGATTTTTTTTCATCGTCATTCATGGAATTTGCCCCGTCAATAACCCTTGAAAACATTATACCGCACTAAAATAATCCATAACTCTCTAAGAAAATTTCATAAAAAAGCAAACACACTTTTTGCAGGAAGCACAACATCTACATAAAAAGACTATTTTTGCCGCCTGTTTAACTGTCGGCTTAAAGCTAACAGCTAAAGGCCAACAACCAAATTATATAATCTAAGTCATAGTTATAGTTTTAGTTTAAGTCATAGTTATATTTTAAGTCATAGTCATGGTAACATTCTGTATCTCTTTAGCATTACTCGTTCTCGGATACCTGTTTTACGGCCGCTTCGTGGAAAAGGTGTTCGGTGTGGATGAAAAACGGCAGACCCCGGCCACCACGATGGCCGATGGTGTGGATTACGTTCCGATGAAGCCGTGGAAACTGTTTCTGATCCAGTTTCTGAACATCGCGGGTGTGGGCCCGATTTGCGGTGCCATCATGGGGGCGCAGTTCGGTACGGCATCCTACCTTTGGATTGTTTTCGGCTGCATCTTCGGCGGTGCCGTCCACGACTATCTTTCCGGTATGATTTCCCTGCGCAACAACGGCTGCAGCCTTCCCGAAACCCACGGCACATACCTCGGAAATGGAGTCAAACAGTTTATGCGCGGCTTCATGGTGCTGCTGATGATTCTGGTCGGCGTGGTCTTCGTGAATACACCCGCACAGCTGCTTCAAACGCAGTTCACCCCCAACATGAGCGTTTATATCTGGGTAGTCATCATTTTGCTTTACTATTTGATAGCCACATTGTTACCCATTGATAAGGTAATCGGGCGCATCTATCCAGTGTTTGGCTTTCTACTGATGGGCATGGCCGTGGCCATCGTGGTCGCTTTCGCCATTTACCATCCCGAAATCCCCGAGATTTGGAGCGGATTGCAGAACCGTCATCCGCAGGCCGCCACTAACCCTATCTTCCCGATGATGTTCATCAGCATCGCGTGTGGTGCGGTGTCGGGATTCCATGCCACACAATCCACGTTGGTGGCGCGCTGCATGACCAACGAGCGTCAAGGACGGCACATCTTCTATGGTGCAATGATAGTGGAAGGCATCGTCGCTCTGATTTGGGCTGCCGCCGCCGCCTACTTCTACCATTCCGACGCAGCGTTGCAGACCAAGAGCGGTCCTGCCATGGTCGGCCACATCGCCAACACTTGGTTCCCTGTGGTTATCGCGATCATCACAATTCTCGGTGTTATCAGCGCAGCAGTAACCTCTGGCGACACGGCATTGCGTTCTGCTCGCCTTATAGTGGCCGATTTCATGCATTTAGAGCAGAAGAGCATAAAAAAACGCTTGTGGATCGCCGTTCCGCTGTTCGCCGTCACGGGCGGGCTGCTCGTGTTCAGCCTCGCCGCACCGTCCGGTTTTCAGGTGATATGGCAGTATTTCTCTTGGGCCAACCAGCTGCTCGCCGCCTTCACTTTGTGGGCAGTCACCGTCTATCTACGCCGCAACAAGGAAAAACCCTACTATTGGATTGCGCTGATTCCGGCACTTTTCATGACGATGGTCACGGTCAGTTTCGTATTCGTCTCACCGACATTCGTCGGCGCAATATTGCCGCGCACGATAGGCTATATCCTCGCCGCCATTGTCACCGTTGGCGCGATGGCTTGGTTCTTCAAGAAAGAGAACCATAAAAGCGAGGAATAAGGGTTGAATTATGGCTGGCCTCTACATCCATATCCCTTTCTGCAAGTCCAAATGCGTCTATTGCGGATTCTATTCCACTGTGAACCAAAAGAATGTGGACAAATACATAAACTTTTTGATAAAAGAGATGGCTCTGCGTTGCCACGAGACCAACGGCGATCCAATTAAAACCGTCTATTTTGGCGGTGGCACTCCTTCTATTTTGCAAATTCATCAATTACAGAAAATTATAGATTCCGCAAAGAAGTATTTTTCTTTTGAAGAAAATGCGGAAATAACCATCGAAGCCAACCCCGAACAGCTGACAGCCAATTACTGCCGAAATCTTAAAGCATTAGGACTCAACAGAATAAGCATCGGCATACAGTCTTTTCATGATGAAATCCTGCAGTTCTTGGGACGAAAGCATACCGCAAAGGAAGCCTTGCAGGCGGTGGAGAATGCGCATGACACCGGTTTCACGAACATTTCCATTGACTTGATCTATGGCGTGAATGAGCGCGATAACGAATTGTGGCAGAAAGAGTTGTACATAGCATTCCACTTACCGATAAAGCATTTTTCCGCATACGCCTTGACGGTTGAAGAGAATTCTTTACTCTACCGTCGCATCCACCAGCACAAAACCGTGGAGCCTGATGAGGATTTGGCTTCCTTACAATACAATATATTGTCAGAGTGTGTGGCAAAGTCTGGTTTCACGCAGTACGAGGTCTCCAATTTCGCCATAAAGGGTTATGAATCCAAACACAACTCCGCATACTGGCACCGTATACCCTACATCGGACTCGGACCAGCGGCGCACTCTTTCGATGGCATACACCGTTCCTGGAACGCCCCGAACCTCAGCGGTTACTTTGCACAGATTGAGAACGGGAAGAATTACCACGAACAAGAAACCCTCACCGACACAGACCGTTACAACGAATACCTGCTCCTGCGGCTGCGCACCTGTGCCGGCATTGACCTTCGGGAAATGTCCCAACTGTTCGGACAGAAGCGCACAGACGGGCTGCTTCGCCATTTTGCTGAAAATGTGGACACCCGCCACTATGTGTGTACCCCCAACCGCTTGCACCTGACCTCTGAGGGACTCTGGTTCGCGGACGGAATCGCGGGGGATGGGTTTCTGATGAACTGACATGAATTGCCATAAATCATCCTTGAATTGAAAAAACAATTATTTGTGTATTTTGCAGCATAACTTTATTATTCATATAGGGAAGATGTAGATTAGCTTACATTATTCAACACCCTACTCCTACTTGTAATATAAAAAACGAGATCCAAACATGTAAGATATTAATCTAACAATCTATACTACTATACTAAAACACTATATATGGCCGCAATTTCTCAATCAGTTCTGGATACGCGTGGGTGATGCGTTGCAACTCATCGAGGTCGCGAATAGGTCCGTTCCGTTCACGGTAATGGATAATCAGTTTGGTCAGATAAGCGTCAATGTACGGGTGCGCGACAAGCTCTTGATAAGTGGCGGTATTGACATTTAACTTTTTGATATTCTGTTTATTGATATACAAATACGACTTCAGTTTGACTGTGTCGATGTTCTGCATCACATACACTTCCTGAAGCTGCGAAAGAGAGTGGAATCCACCGAGTTTGTCACGATATTCGACCAGCTTGGCGGCGCGTTTGCTGCCGAATTGGGGCACGATGACCAGATCGTTGGTGTCGCAGCTGTTGAGGTCTATCCGGACAATGTCGTACATCGGTTTTTGCGTTTGTGATTTGAAAGGAGGGAGCGTATCGTTTTTTTTTCTCGAATGCGTGGCATAAGTCTGTTGCCGCAAAGCATTCAGAGAATCATCAAGTCGTTGCTGTGCCTTGGCGAACTGCTGGAACTGCGGCTCATAGAGCAGAATATCTGGCATTGGTTTCAAAGGGATGTCATAGAAGAAATAGAAGATGTTGCTCGCCAGAATGATGGTGAGCATCAGGAGGGCGGCAGCCCATTCGCCTCGGGTAAAGTGGAATCTTGTTTTCATAGTGCAAAAATAATATCTCGGACAGGGGGTTGTCAAGAGGTCTTGCATGTTTTTTTCCAACAGGCGAAAGTTGATAAATTAGTCATTAGGCAACAGGCAGTAACGGGGAAGGATTTTGAAAGTATGTTCGATCCATGTTTTGCATCTTAAAATAAAAACAAACAAATGTTTATAAAAAAATGTAAATATTTGGAATTTAATCATATAACAGCAAATATAACATGTTAAATAATCATAAAAAGCGATAAGTGGAAGATTTTTGCACAAAAAAATGTATTTTTGCAGCGTTTTTAAGAGAACGGTATGTCGTCTTTTGAGAGTTTATATCACGAGGTGGAAATGAATGTGAGAGAGGCGGTTTACCGTTTTAAGAAGCTGAACTCGCAAAACGATGAACTCAGGCGTGAAAACGAAAGACTACGCGAGGAGTTGTCGGATTTGAGAAAAAAGCTGGAAGACAAAGAAGAGAAATTGAAGTTGGTAGAACTAACAGGTACCATTTTAGAACGAGAAGATAAAACAGAACTAAAAAAACAGATCAACGATTGGGTGCGGGAGATAGACAACAGTATTAAGCTACTCAGCGGAAAGTAAGATGGATGAAGATAATGTAAAAGTAACGGTGACGATAGGTCAGAAACCCCTGACCGTGATCATCAAGAGGGAGTGGGAACATTACTTCCGCGAAGCTGAAAAGGTAATCAATGACAGTTTTTTTGACTTTGCAAAAAAATGGCAATATAAAGACCAACAAGACCTTACGAACATGGTGTTATTGGATTTTGTGGTGAAAGGTCTTGCGGACAAGGAAAGACTGAAAGAATATGATGAAGAGCTGGTTCCGATGATGGAGTCGCTCAAGCAGCTGACAGAGGAATTTCCCATTGATTAGAGGTTCTTTGATAGATGAAATCCCGCATAAGTTCAGATACGTTTGTTAAACTCAACAGAATTACAAACGAAGGGGACGCTTGTCATGCCTAGAACAGGCCCGAATCCGTACGGATGGCGAATAGCCCGGGGAAGCGCGAAGCACCGACTGCACCTTCGACCATATCGAATAGGAGTTTTTCGAAACCCTATGGAACTTATGCGGTTTTTTTTTGCATCCCGTTGCCCAGAAAAAGGACAACATTCAAATAAATATATACACCTATGAAGTTATTATTAATCATTATAGGAGTATTGGTCGGTGCCGGCATCGGCATAGCCATCTCCTATACGTTACTGAAAAACCAATTGACGAAAGCGGGGCGCGAGGCCCTAAAGAAAGCTGAAGAAGACGGCGAACTGATTAAGAAAGAGAAGATTCTGCAAGCAAAGGAGAAATTCCTGCAGCTGAAAGCCGAACACGAGAAGGCCTGCAATGAGAAGAACCAACAGATTGCTGCAGCCGAGAACCGGATTAAACAGAAGGAAAACACCTTGAGCCAGAAAATGGAGGATCTCAACCGAAAAAACAACGAGAACGCCGCTCAGAAAGAGAACCTGAACAAACAAATGGCAGCCATCTCCCAGAAACAAAAAGAGTTGGATGAACAAATCACAGCCCAGAAGAACAAGTTGGAATCTATCGCGGAAATGACTGCCGAACAGGCCAAACAGCAACTCGTCACCCTTATGCAGGATGAAGCCAAGGCAGACGCCCTTGTGATGATCAAGGAAATTGTGGACGAAGCCAAGCATACCGCCAATCTGGAAGCCAAAAAAGTGGTGGTCAATGCTTTACAGCGAACTGGAACGGAAGCGGCCGTTGAAAATACGGTTTCCGTGTTCAACATCGAGAACGATGAAATCAAAGGACGCATCATTGGAAGAGAAGGACGAAACATTCGTACTTTGGAGAACCTTACTGGTGTTGATGTAGTGATTGACGACTCTCCTGACACCATCCTGCTCTCCAGTTTCGACCCCGTGCGCCGCGAAATCGCCCGCCAATCCCTGCAAAAGCTCGTTTCCGACGGCCGTATTCACCCCGCTCGTATCGAAGAAGTGGTCGCAAAAACCAAAAAACAGATTGAGCAGGAAATCACCGAATTAGGTAAGAGAACATGTATTGATTTGGGTATCAACAATATGCATCACGAACTGATGCGTCTGGTCGGAAAGATGCGCTACCGTTCCTCTTACGGTCAGAACCTGCTCCAACACGCCAAGGAGGTGGCTAATCTGAGTGCAACAATGGCCGCAGAGCTGGGTATCAACCCGAAACTCGCACGCCGCGCCGGTCTGCTGCACGATATCGGCAAAGTACCCGACACCGAACCCGAACTGCCGCACGCCCTATTCGGCGCCCGCTTGGCAGAACAGTATAAGGAACGCCCCGAAATCGTGAACGCCATCGGTTCCCACCACGACGAAATGGAGATGAAAACGCTGATAGCCCCCATCGTGCAAGTGTGCGATGCCATCTCGGGTGCGAGACCTGGCGCCCGTCGCGAAGTGGTCGAAGCGTACATGAAACGTCTGAACGACCTTGAAAATCTGGCACTCACCTATCCCGGTGTGGTCAAGACCTACGCTATCCAGGCAGGCCGTGAGTTGCGTGTGATTGTGGGTGCAGAGAAAGTGACCGACCAAGAGGCCGACCAAATCTCCCTTGATTTGTCCAAGAAAATTCAGAACGAAATGACGTATCCGGGTCAAATCAAGATTACGGTCATCCGTGAGACCCGTGCCGTCAACTATGCCCGATAGACGATGAATGACAAACCGAAACCCCACAGTCGTTTTCGCTGGTTCGCCATCCTGTATGCTGTGACGTTCCTGCTGTTTTTGGCGTATATCTTTTTTTTCTCCGACCATAACCTCAAGACCCATCGTGACTTGAACCGGAAAATTTCCAATTTGGAGGATAAGATTGCCAATACGAAAAACCAGGTGGGCAATGTTTACACATACGAACAACTGCTGGAGGATTCGACCCTATTGGAAAAATACGGGCGTGAGCAATTGAACATGCACAAACCTAACGAGGACGTTTTTGTGATACTCTATGAAAAAGGAGAATGAAAAAATCCGGCTGCTGATTGTCAATGGGGTGAACCTCAGTTGTTTAGGCACACGTGAAGTAAACATCTACGGAAGTGTCTCTTTTGAGGAATACCTTGAAAGGTTATGTACACACTATCCGCAGCTGAAGATTTCTTTTTTCCAGTCTGACGACATTGGAGCTTTGGCAAATGCTATCACATCGGCACGAAATTTGCATGGAATCATCCTTAACGCAGGAGCTTATACGCATACTTCAATGGTGTTAGCGGATGCAGTGCGTACAGCTCAATGCCCTGTGGTGGAAGTGCATATCAGTAACCTGTTCGGAAGAGAACAGTATCGTCGAAAGAGTTTCCTGTCCTCCGCATGTGCAGGGTTCATCAGCGGGTTTGGATTAGATGGCTACGAGTTAGCCGTGCTTTCATTCCTGCAAAAAAATGGTCAAGACGTTAAACTTTACCATGTGTGACGAGTCTCCGCATATTGTGTTTTAGTTAAGTCTAAGTTTTAAGTCTAAGTCAATTTAAGTTTTAAGTCTAAGTCAGAAAAGAAATAAACACCTAAATAGTTGATATTATGAAAAAAGTATTCAGTTTATTGATGGTATTGGCATTGGTGATGGTCGGAATGGCCCAGAATGATGCCGCACAACCGAAAAAGAGCAAAAAAGTGAAAACACCGGAAATCACCTTCGAGAATCTTGTACACGACTACGGTCAAATCAATCAAGGTGACAATGGCGAATGCGAATTTGTGTTCAAAAACACTGGCAAGGCGGAATTGATTCTCACGAACTGCCGTTCCAGCTGCGGTTGCACGGTTCCATCATGGCCGAAAGAGCCCATCGCCCCCGGCAAGAAAGCCGCGATCAAAGTGAAATACAATACACAGCGAATAGGTCAAATCAACAAGACCATTACGGTGGAATCCAATGCTGTGAATGATCGCGTGGTACTGAAAATCACGGGTAATGTCAGCCCGAAACCAACAGAAGCCGCTCCTGAAAACAACAGCGGGGCGCCTAAAGTGAATAACTAATAAACGATTGGAAAAATGAAAAGGATATTGGTTCTTGTTAGTTTGGTATGTTTGTTTGGCTTTGGTTTGCAGGCGCAATCCAAGGACAGCAAAGCCTCGACCACAAAATCCGCCTATACGGGTACAGGTGCCGAAATTGAGTTTGAGAAGAATGTTGTGGATTTCGGCACGTTGAAAGTCGGTGATGTAAAGGTTGTGAATGTCACGTTCAAAAACATCGGCAAAAAACCGCTGATTCTTGATGATGTGATTTCCTCCTGCGACTGCACAACAGTGGAATGGGACAAAGCACCGGTGATGCCGGGCAAGACGGGCACCATCAAGGCCACTTACACGGCCAAGAACACGGGTCTGATCAGCAAGCGCATCACGGTGTTGTCCAACGCCAATACCGACAGAGTGATATTGCAATTGAAAGGGGAGGTGAAGTAGCCTCTCCTTGTTTCCCTGGGGTCGTCTGGTTTTGACAGCAAGTTCGGGGGAATGTAAGCAGGTCGGAATTTGTGGGCTGATTCCGTTAAAAATTAACCCTCGATGCCAAATAAATGGCGAAACTTCTTATGCATTCGCAGCGTAACCGTTGCGGATCTCGCCGCGCGGACAAGGTCCGTAGCCGCGGGTGCTCCCCCGGAAGTTTTTCGGCTCAACGTCCGGACCGGAGTATCATAAAAGGGCTGATAGCCAAGGCCGCGCTTCGAGGCTGAGGCGAAGATTCAGAAGATAAGCGCCTGCCAGGTGTGTCCCGTACCATGCCGGCGCCGACAACCAAACGGAGACTAAACTTGTAGAAAGCATTCTTGCGGCGTGTTTGGACGGGGGTTCGACTCCCCCCGGCTCCACTAAAAAGAGGTCTATCGACCTCTTTTTTTGTTACAACATATTTCAAATCTCATAAGCCACCTCTTTGAACCCGTATGTGTGCAAACCACCATCGGGATGTTCAAGAATCAGTCGCCCGAAACGGTCTATGTCGCGGATAACTCCTATGATACGCTGACCACCGACAAGAAATGGATGGGGTTCGTTGAAACGAAAGAGATTCGCCATATAGTCGTTGCGGAGTTCAGCCGCATGACTTGCGTCGAGCAACGCACGACGCTCATGCAAGAGTGCAAGATACTCGTTCAACAAAGTGTCCACATCATGACGTTTCCCTGTTTCAAGAAACAACGAGGTAGGATTAGGAATATCTTCGGGAAAATTTGTTTCATTGACATTGATGCCAATTCCAGCCACCGTGAAAATGAGACGATTACCAGAGATATTATGTTCGGTGAGATCGCCAGCAAGTTTGCAATTGTTTACAAATATGTCGTTGGGCCATTTGATGAGAACCGCAGGAAGGTAGCGAGACAAAAACTGACGAGTGGTTGTGGCAAACCAAAGGTTGAATACGAATTGATCAGCGGCGGACAAACCTGTCACAAAATAGATGCTGGTAAGGATGTTGAGACCGCGAGTGCTGTGCCATCGGTTTGTACCCGCCCCTCGCCCTGCAAACTGAAAGTCGGCACAGACGGCATACAAGTCCTGCAGCGGCACTCCTTCTCTCCATTTCTCGCGAGCAAGTTCCATCAGCCAGGCGTTTGTAGATCCTGTTTCTTTTAGATGTTGTTTCATTCCGCAAAAATAGTATTTTTGCAGCTTAAATTCATAAGTTGAAAAAAAATGAAAAAGTTCATCATCCTATTGGAAATGATTCTGTTTGCCTCCGTAGTACTTTGTTCTTGCAAGGACGAGTCCGGACTTTATGTGGAACAGTTATACACGAACAGCCAAAAAGAGAAAGCCATCAAGGATTGTTTAAAAGCCTCTGCCGATACAGCTCTCAACCACCTCTGTACCACAGACGGTTTCTACAACTTTGCTGGAGGTGTCTATCGCATTGACTATGCTATACTACAGGGTTCATTGTTTGACACGCTTAACCGGAACGGATATGGATATCTCGCTGACTCACTAATCCTTTTCAGCAACCGACTGGCAGAAAGTTGCAAGTCACAGCTCGCCCCGGCATTCAGCTCGGCAATAGACACATTGGTGATTTTCGACTATGATGCGTTAATAAACGGGGAAAAAGATGCCATTACACGCTATTTTGAAACATACAAATATGCCTACCTGAAATCAGCGTTTCAGACGCCTGTTTCCATTCGCATGAATCTGTTCAACGTCACAACTGTTTGGAACGAAATGATCCGGCTTTACGCACAAAGCACACCAACACCGCTGAATTTCGACATTCAAAACTATATTGTAGAGAAAATGCTTGACGACTTATTTCAAGAAATGCGTCTTGAAGAGGTTCTCATCCGCACCGACTCAACCCACCGATCGGAAACGATGGAAATGCTTGGAGAAGAGAATAATTGATTGGACGTAAGAAACACCTTACACCCTCAATTGTGAATGAAGTCATTCCTGCTTCTGCCTTTCCAACCACTTGTCATTTCAACACAACCCGCACGCCAACGTACCCCATGATTCCCGTAATCGGCTTATACACCATCGTGGCGTCGAAATATTCGCCGAAGGGGTTCTCGGCTTGCACGATCGGGTCTTTCTGCTTGACGTTGAGGAGGTTCTCTGCACCAGCGTAGATTTCCCAGCTACGGAACTTCTTGGTAATCTGCGCAGCGAGCAGACAGTACGGTTTCGACACGTCAGGACGGCGATACGGCTCGGGGTTGCTCTGTGTGTTGGGCAGCGGCATCGGACCGTAAATCTGGCAGTTGACATTGAATTTCCACTTGTCGTATGGTGTGCTGTAATTGAGGTTGACGAGCGCCTTGTGCGGACTCATCATGTCCTTCTGGCGCATCACGCCGTTGCGCATATAGCGTACATCGTTGTAGCGGTAGGCCAACAGGATTTCAAAACGCTGCAACGGCTTGAGTGTCAGCTCGACCTGCGCGGAATGCGAACGAGAACGGTTGTGATAACCGTTGTATTCGCCGTTCAAGGCATAATAATGCACCGCATGGACATCCAGATCCAAATCCACAATCATCTGCTGCACAAAGTGAGTGTAGAAGTAATCGACTGCCAATGAAGCTTTTCCGCCCGGCATATTGAACTGCCACACCGCGCTCGCACCAGCGTTCCAAGCCTCCTCAGGACTGGGATGTCCGTCAAAATGGAGCGTGCGCGAGGAGAGCATCAGCGACTGGTTCTCAGCAAAGAAATGGGCGTTGCGGTAGCCTTTTCCCGCAGAGGCGCGGAAGGACAAATCCTTGGTAGCTTGCCATTTGAGATGCACTCGCGGTGTCCAGAAGAGCTGGTTGACACTTGACCACAACGAGGAATACTGTTTGTCGCGTACCATATTGTAATCCAAGCGCATACCGGCCATCACCACCAATTTCGGGTCAATGATATAGGCATATTCGGCAAAAACACCGGGAATCATATCGTGATGATGAGGTCTGTCGTAATAATACAAATCCATATCGTCATAATAGGATTCATTCAGGCAATCGAACTGCAGACTGGCGCCGGCTGTCAGTTTATGGCGTTCCTTAGCGCCAAACTTATTGGAATACAAAACATTAGCATACACACTTTGCTGATTTCCCAAATAAGCGTGAGCATATCCGTAGCGAGAGTGAAGCCAATGACCAGTATAGGAGAGGATGGTACCGATGCTCTCGTGCTCACCCTTCAGCAGAAAACCGTTTTTGGTGATGACATCCACCCTCTTGTTGTCAGCGGTGAAGCCGTATGGCACATCCGCAGGTTCGTTCAGGCAGCTCGGCATGAAGGCCATCTGCCCACCGAAACGGTTGTCC
>CAMJPH010000072.1 GCA_946407715.1 uncultured Bacteroidales bacterium
CCTGGTCGTCGAAGCCGTGGGTCATCTCGTGGCCGATAACCACGCCGATGGCACCGTAGTTGGCGGCATCATCCGCGTTCATGTCGAAGAACGGCGGTTGCAGGATGCCAGCGGGGAAGCAGATCTCGTTGGTGGTGGGGTCATAATAGGCGTTCACCGTCTGCGGGGTCATCTGCCACTCGGTAGGATCGACTTTCTTGCCGATCTTGCTCATGTTGTAAGCCATATCGAAACGGCGGGAGTTCATCACGTTGGCGTAGTAGCTCTCCGTGCCGATCGTCAGTGCGCTGTAGTCGCGCCATTTGTCGGGATAGCCGATTTTCACCGTGAAGGCGGCTAACTTTTCGAGAGCGTTCTTCTTGGTCTGGTCGGTCATCCATGTGGAAGCCTTGATGCGCTCACCAAGGGCCCATTGCAGGTTCTTGACTAACTGTTCCATGCGCTGTTTGGCTTCCGCAGGGAAGTAGTTCTTCACGTACATCTGGCCAACAGCCTCACCGAGGCAATCGTCAACGTTGTCGATGACCCGTTTCCAGCGCGGGCGGTTCTCCTTACGGCCGGAGAGGGTCTTGCCGTAGAAATCAAAGCTGGCATCCACGAATTCGTCGCTCAAGTAAGAGGCGGCGCCGCG
The DNA here is from genome assembly GCA_946407715.1 of uncultured Bacteroidales bacterium. The sequence continues at coordinate 632 of CAMJPH010000072.1, forward strand.
GATGACGTTCCAGGCGAGATAAGCCTTGATCACGTCGAAGTCCGTGACTTCAAGAATATTGTTGACACCTTGGATATAGGTGGGCTGGCTCACATTGAGCGTGTCAACCTTCAGATTCAGGGTTTTGAGGTATTGTTGCACGTTGATGGCGGGGATCATCTGTTGGAACTCCACAGGCGTGCATTTGTGGATGGTCTGGTAGGGGTCTCGCAACACGGTCTTGTCGATAGCGTATTGCGCCAACAGGGTCTCCAGAGCCATCACGCGATTGGCCATCTCTTTCTCTTTGCCTTTGAAACCGGCGATGGTACTGTAATTTGACATGCCGAACATCTTGGTCATCAACTTCACGTATTCGTCGCGGATGTTCTGCTGGTCTTTGTCGAGGTAGTAGTCGCGGTCACCGATGCCAAGTCCCGACTGCCAGATGTGCGCGATGGTCATGCTGCTGTTGTCGGGGTCGGCGGAGCCGAACAGGGCGAAGAACGGGGTGGAACCGTCCATCAGCATCCGGGCCATCTTGACAGACAGGTCGTTGCGCTGCATCTTGGCAATGTTCTGGAGTTCCGGTTGCAGAGGTTGTGCGCCTTGCTTGTTGATGACCTCCGTATTCATGGCCGTGTTGTAGAAGTCACCGATCTTCTGCTCAACGGTGCCGGGGGTGTTCTTTTGCGCAGCAATCTTGGTCACCAAGTCTTTGAGTTGCGCTTGGTTGTTCTCGCCCAGCACATCAAAGCTGCCGTAGCGGGCGTATTCGTCACCCAGCGGGTTGTTGGCCATCCAGCCGCCGCAAGCATACTGGTAGAAGTCGGCGGTGGGTTTCACCGAATTGTCTAAGTTACTGGCTGAAACGCCTGAAGTCTGTTTTTTCGGTTTTTTGGGTTTCGCAGGGGTCGCCATACTCGTTGTTGAAGCTAAAAAAACAAAGCCGAGTGCCATGACACTCGCCATCATAAAATTACTTTTCATTCGTAAATTACTTAAAATCAATATTATAAAAACAAAAATTTCCCTCGTTCAAAGGGATGGCAAAGATACACAAATTCTGATACGGTCGGCAGTGTTTTTTGCACGGTTTGCGATTTACGACAAAGAAATCGGCATAGCTTAAGTCTAAGTCTAAGTTTAAGTCTAAGTTTAAGTCTAAGTCTAAGTCTATATCCAAGGTATCGTGTAATGGCTTCTTGCCAATGCATTAGCTAAAAGCCAACAGCCAATAGCCGTCCTATTGCCAGTACTTCTCGTTCCCTTTCACCACATATCCTTTCAGCTCGATGTTGTCGTCATGTCCTTGATAGAAGAGCTTGCCCGTACGGGTGGTTTTGCAGTTTTTGATGATGACATCGTTGCTTACACCGTAGAAACTGATGTACATTTTTTCATTACAGGGAATGAATGTACATTTATAATATGTAGCATGGTTGTCAATGTAATATCTTGCGTCGTCGCCGTTGTTCAGATACAAGTTGCATCGGTCGTAGTTGCGAATGGTGCCGTTGTTGGTGGTGTTGTAGCGGACCATGCCGATGTTGCAGTTGGTGTATTTGATGTTGTACTGGCTGTTCTCGTTGACGTTGTAGTTGATGCGTGATTGTTTGATGTTCACTACATCGTTTTTGTCGCGGCGCAGCTTGAATGCAATACTTCCTGGATAGAAGGATTTTGTGGTGGACTGCACCTTCATTCTCTCTTCGGAAGGAATCAGATTGGCCTTTTGGATGTCATAGTTGATGGATTTGACGGTGTTTATGGGGGTGTTTGAGATGACAAAGTCGGCCAGATGGGTGGTGTCGGAGTAATGGAAGTGCAAACCGTCGATTTTGATGTCGGAAATGTAGTTTACGGCGATGCCTGAAATCGCTTTTTTTGTGTTGAACAGAATAATTTTCGAGACGTTGTTGGGAACATTCACGATAAGGTTCTGAATGGCGATGTTGGGCCAGCACTTCTGTTTGAGCTCGGGGCGGGAGTTGATTTTGTTGTCCAGTTGCCCGGTGGAGATCAGGTAGTTGCGAGATGGAGAGGCATCGAAAATGCAATCTTTGAAGGTGAGGTCGAATGGGGTGTAGGCGTTGTATGAAGGCTCGAACAGGACTGGGATGAATTCGGTGAAACGGCATTCCTCGAACAGGATTGTCCCGAAAACAGAGGAGAATTGGTTGTACAGACTGTTGAATTTGCAGTTGTACATGAATACGTCGCGACCATAGCAGTGGATGTCGAACCGGTTAATATTGCAATCCTTCAAAGTTGTGTTATTGAGATTGTTAGTGCCGAAGATTCCCCAGTTGGCATTTGCGGTGAGACGGAGAAACAGGCTGTTCCACACGTTGTTCATCTGGATTCCGTATCCGTACTTGTTCGTGCGGGAGTATGTGCCGTCAATGGTGACATCTTCGAGTACAACGTTTGTGGAATTTTCGATGTTGATGGCGGCGTCGGCGTAGAGATTCTTGGTATCCGGAGTGTTGATCCTTAATTTGCTTATTTTCAGATTATTAATCCCACGAATGTCGAAGCAGTAGGTTTTGGCAGTAGAGGATGTGTCTCTGGTAATCGTGAGATCAGTGATAACTTTCGGTGAATTGTCCGCAACATGCACTTTGGTTGTCATGAGTGTGGAATCAGTGGCGTAAGAGGAGGTTGGCTTGTTCTGAGACAAACCGTTTCGAATAAGAAGGATGTCTTTCCTCATAGCTCCATAATTGTGTCCGGACCGGTTGCCGACCCACGGGTGCGCGTCTTCTACCAGAAGCATCCATATACCTTCTGACAACATAGGATTTGCCGTGAAATCGCCGGAATCAACAGCAGACGGGGTCAACTCAACGCTTTGCCACAAAGTGTCCACCATAGTGAAAAGGCACTGCGTTTTGTCGCTGTTCTTCACAATCAGATGCAGCCCTGCAAAGTCGTTGTGGCATGTCAACGGGATCGGGCGCGAACTTTCCGTCACTTCAATGACCAAAGTTCCGATGCCTTGGTAAGAAACTTCCGCACCTGTTTCAATGGCTTTCGCGTGCGTCGCGTAAAGAGCTTCGTAGCGCGCACTGTCGGTCTCGGCCTCTGCCAAACCGAAATCGAACGGGGATATGTAACGAACTGTGTCTGATTTGTCATGCCTTTGTGCAAATACCATATTCATCATGATGGTGAGAATAACGAATATAAGAATTGTAACTTTCAGTATCCCAATTAATTCTGGTCTTTTGTTATGTATCATAAGTATGAAACCCGCCTTAAAATGTTAAAAAATGCAAAAATACTTTTTTTTTCGATAACCGATAGTCATAAGTTATAGTCGTAAGTCATGAGTCATAGGTCTTAAATCTTAAGTCATAAGTCTGAAGTCTGAAGTCTTATCTCAATCGAATAAATTTTGTATATTTGCGCCTGCATTTTTAACAGGTATTTATGAGAAAAATCACGTTAGAGACAGAGATGAGGGTTTACGACAATCGAGAGGAGTTGCCCGAGGATTTGCAAGAGTTACTGCGCCATGCCGAGGATGCGGCCACTCGCGCTTACGCGAAATACTCCCATTTTCAGGTCGGAGCGGCCATTCTTCTGAACAACGGCAAGATTGTCACCGGCAGCAATCAGGAGAACGCGGTCTATCCGTGCGGACTCTGCGCGGAGCGCGTCGCGGCGTTTTCGGCCTCGGCCATGTACCCCGAAGTACCGTTCAACAAAATCGCCATCACCGCCATCAACCCCGACGAGCCGCTTAAGGAGCCGGTCTCCCCGTGTGGCAGCTGTCGCCAGGTGCTCTTTGAATACGAACAGAAGTTCGGTCATCCAATAGAGGTTATCCTCGCAGGACAAGAAGGCCAAATCTACCACCTTCAGAATGTAGCGACCCTTTTACCCTACACTTTCCACGCCGGCTTCCTCCCTAAATAATGTAGAATGATGAATGATTATGTTAGATACAGAAGAACTTAATTCACAATTCACAAATCACTAATCACTAACCACAAGCTTCAATAACCCATAACCTATAACCAATAACCCTTATTGTTCACTTAATAAAAATGTTATGAAAAAATTGACCGTTATTTTATGTGCGCTGGTTGCTGTTTTCTGCCTGGCATCCTGCAATTCCGCATCCTCCCCAACAGGTGTCGTGAAATCTTATCTCGATGCATTATCTTCAGGAGATTATGAAAAGGCTATCTCTTACACGGAACTGACCGACAAGGAGGATATCGATGGCTATGCCAAAAAGCTGAAAGACGTTGAATACAAGGTTTTGAGCTATGAGGTCCTTTCCGAGACGATTTCCGAGGATGGCGAGAGTGCTGTGGTTGAGGTTAAAAAAACTGCAGCAAGTACTCTGAACAAGAATCCTAAGGAAACAACCGACAAAGTCAAATTGTCGAAAGTTGACGGCAAGTGGAAAATCCGCATCTGAACCCCTGTCGTAGTATGAAGAGGGTAGAAATGGCTTACGGGCTGTTTCTACCTTTGTTTTTTGTAATATGCCTGATGGCAACGAGTTGCCACCGTGGTGGTCGGGCCGCTGAATACGTTCTGCCCAACTCGGTGCAGTTGCAGACCGGAGACCTTGTTTTCCGTCGTGGGGAGAGTCGGGAAAGCCGTGCTGTCACTACCTTTGACCGCAAGAGCGACTACACCCATGTGGGGATGGTGATGAATGTGGACGGACATTGGATGGTCCTTCATGCCGTACCCAACGAGCGCGCCACAAAACAGGAAAATGACAGCGTGAAACTGGAACCTATCGGTGTTTTTTTCCGCAACGACCGTGCTGTGATGGGCGGCATTTACCGATATTCACTCACACCTGACGATACTCTGCGGCTTCTGCAAAAAGGGCTGCAACTTTATGGCCGTCATCCGCTTTTCGATGGCCAGTTTGACCTCGAAGACACTGTTTCTTTATATTGTACTGAGCTGGTATGGTTGCTATACCAACAGACCCTTCATGTTGATTTATCCGAGGGTCGGCGGCATCACATTCCGTTCTTCCCCGACTTGATTTTTTGCTCGGATATCCTTCAAAATCTTCGATTAGAGGAGGTGTTCTTTTTTCCTGAAAAAAATGTACCTTTGCAATTTTAAGTATTTCTGGTGTCCATAACCAATAAAACCATTGACTATGAGTAAGTTTACCCACCTTCATGTGCATACGCAGTATTCCATCCTGGACGGTATGTCCGACATCACCGCTTTGGTGGACAAATGTCTCGCCAGCGGCATGAATTCCTTAGCCATCACGGACCACGGAGTGATGTACGGCATCAAGGAGTTTTCCGATGTGGTCAGCAAAAAGAATGGGAAGGTGAAGGATGAAATCAAGGCGTTGGAAAAACAGTTAGGTGAGTTGACGGATGAAGCGGAAATCGCGGATTGTCAGCAGAAAATATCGGATTTGAAACAGAAAATCTTCAAACCGATTTTCGGTTGCGAGGCATACGTGGCACGCAAGACCAATACCAATCCGGAGGGCAGCCGTCTTGTGCATGAGCATAAGGAGAACGGCAGCGGTTATCACCTGATTCTACTGGCCAAGAATGAGATAGGATATCACAACCTTTGCAAGATTATTTCACTGGCGTGGATTGACGGCAAATACTACCGTCCGCGCATCGACCGCGCCCTTTTGGAGCAGTATCATGAGGGGTTGATTGTCTCCTCCGCATGTCTCGCCGGCGAGGTGCCGAAAAACATCACCGACGGCAATTACGAAAAAGCCAAAGAGGCAGTGATGTGGTTCAAAAACATCTTTGGTGATGACTACTATCTTGAATTACAGCGACATAAGACGGACAAACCGGGCGGAGACCGTAGCGTTTATGAGCAGCAGAAAATAGCCAACGAAGGGATTTTGCGGCTGGCTGCGGAGACTAACACGAAGGTGATTGCCACGAACGATGTCCACTTTGTGAACGAGGAGGATGGCGAGGCGCACGACCGGCTGATCTGTCTCAGCACGGGCAAGAAATACGAGGACACCGACCGTATGCACTACACCAAGCAGGAGTGGTTGAAAACGCCTGAGGAGATGGCCGCCATCTTCGAGGATGTGCCCGAGGCGTTGGCCAACACGCAAGAGATTGTCGATAAAGTGGAGACATACGCGCTGAAACACGCCCCCATCATGCCGATGTTCGAGATCCCTGAGGAGTTCGGCACTGTGGAAAGCTACAAGCAGCGTTTTTCTGAAGAAGATCTCCGTGCCGAGTTCGAGAGCGGAGAGGGTGGGGAAGGCCGCATTGAGAAATTAGGCGGTCTGGAGCGCGTCTATCGTATCAAATTGGAGGCCGACTACCTGAAAAAGCTGACCATGGAGGGTGCTGTGCAGCGTTACGGCGATCCTGTGGATCCCGAAATCCTCGAACGCATCGAGTTCGAGTTGAGCGTGATGCGCAACATGGGTTTCCCGGGCTACTTCCTCATCGTGCAGGACTTCATCGCGGCAGCCCGCAAAATGGGCGTTTCCGTGGGCCCGGGACGTGGCTCCGCTGCCGGATCGGTGGTCGCCTACTGCTTGAGAATCACCGATGTGGATCCGCTCAAATACGACCTTCTGTTCGAGCGTTTCCTCAACCCCGACCGTATTTCCCTTCCCGATATCGATGTCGATTTCGATGATGAGGGACGTTATAAGATTCTCAACTGGATTATCCAAAAATACGGCAAGGAGAAGGTGGCGCACATCATCACCTACGGCACCATGGCCACCAAATCGAGCTTGAAGGACGTGGCCCGCGTGCACGACCTGCCCATCCCCGAGTCTGACCGGCTCACCAAGATGATTCCGGTCAAGCTGCCGGAAGACCCGAAAACGCACAAGGCCCCGAAGGTGAACATCAAGAACTGTCTGGCGAATGTGCCGGAGTTCAAGGCCGCCTACGACGGCAATCCGAAACTTCATGACATTATCGACTACGCCTCCAAGCTGGAAGGCACAGTGCGTCAAGTGGGTATCCACGCTTGCGGTGTCATCATCGGCGCCGACGACCTCACCAAGTTCGCCCCGCTTTCCACTGTGGAGGACAAAGAGGCGAAAGAGGACATCATCGTCACGCAGTATGAAGGATCGGTCATTGAGGACGTGGGGCTCATCAAGATGGACTTCCTCGGCCTCTCCACCCTTACCATCCTCAAGGAGGCCATCTCCAACATCAAGAAATCCAAAGGGATAGACATAGACATTGACCATATTCCGTTGGACGACCCGCTTACGTACCAGCTCTTCTGCGACGGCGACACCGTGGGCACGTTCCAGTTTGAATCCGGCGGTATGCAGAAGTACTTGCGAGAGCTGCAACCCTCTACGTTTGAGGACCTTATCGCTATGAACGCGCTTTACCGCCCGGGTCCTATGGACTACATCCCGCAGTTCATCGACCGCAAGCAGGGTCGCGAGCCCATTGTCTATGATATCCCCGTAATGGAGAAATACCTGAAAGACACTTACGGCATCACAGTTTATCAGGAGCAGGTGATGCTGCTGTCGCGATTGTTGGCCAACTTCACCCGTGGCGAGTCCGACACGTTGCGTAAGGCGATGGGTAAGAAGCTGAAAGACAAGCTGGATGCGTTGAAACCCAAGTTTATCGATGGTGGTAAGGCCAACGGTCACGATGAGAAAACGTTGGAGAAGATCTGGGCAGACTGGGAGAAGTTCGCCTCGTACGCCTTCAACAAGTCGCATGCCACTTGTTACTCGTGGGTCGCCTACCAAACTGCCTATCTCAAAGCGCATTACCGCGCCGAGTTCATGGCCGCCAACTTGACGAACAGCGTCACGGACATCAAAAAGATAACCGTTTTCATCGACGACTGCCAGAAGAGCGGCATCACCGTCAAGGGACCGGATATCAACGAGTCGGACGAGACGTTCACCGTCAACAAAGACGGCGATATCCGTTTCGGATTGGCAGCGTTGAAGGGTGTCGGCTTCAGTGCGGCGAGCAGCATCGTGGAGGAGCGCAACGCCCACGGTCCATACACCAGCATCATGGACTTCTTCGAGCGGGTGAACCTCGGCAGCTGCAACAAGCGCTGTCTCGAATCCTTGGCCTACGCCGGCGCTTTCGACTGTTTCCCCGATGTCCACCGGGCGCAGTATTTCATTGTCAACGACAAAGGCCGGAACACCATTGACATGCTCATCTCCAGAGCCACTGCCAAGGAGAAAAACGCTTCGCAGATAGACATGTTCGCTGAGATGGCGGGTGATGGCGGCGGTGCGGTGGAGGATTCGTTCTCCTTCCCGCAATGCGACCCGTGGAACTACTACGACCAGCTCAAGTACGAAAAAGAGGTGGCGGGATTCTTCATTTCGGGCCATCCGCTGAAAGAGTACCAGGTGATTATCGACAGTTTTTCGAATACGGAGCTCTCGCAGTTGGATGACACGGATTTCCTGTCCCACACGGTGCAGGGCGGCAAGGGGTTGATGTTCGCGGGCATTGTGAGCAGTGTGATGAGCGGCATAAGCAAGACGGGCAACCCTTACGGCAAAGTCGTTTTGGAGGACCACAATGGTACATGGACATGGTTCTTGCGTGGCTCCAACTTCGAGAAATACGAGTGGCTGCTGAAAGTCGGCAACCGCATTTTCGTCAATGCCTCCGTGAAGCAGAATTCTTGGAAAGACAAAACAACCCAGCAGGAAGTGGTGCGTTACGACATCAATCCCGTCTATATCTATCCGTTGAACGAGGTCTATGAGAAGATGTGCAAGGGGGTGCAGCTGCAGTTGCAATTGGGGGACATTACAGGTGCGTTAGCTTTGCAAATCAAAGATTTGTTAGACAAAAATTCAGGTAAGGCTCCCTTCAACATTCGCATTTTCGAGAAAGGCAAGGTGTTCTACACCGACTTCTTCAACTTCGCAGCGAAGGTGAATCCTGAGGAGTTTGTGCGACATTTCTCGCTTCCGGTGGAGTATAAATTGGTGCTGGAAGGGTAGAGAGCCATTAGCCAAAAGCAAAAAAATGTATCTTTGCAGATTGTTTTGAAATATAGAAAATTATGGTAAAACCCTCGATTCCAAAAGGCACACGCGATTTCACGCCCGTCGAGATGATGCGGCGCAACTATATCTTTGACACCATCCGCAAGGTCTTCCACAAGCACGCCTGTCTCCCCATCGAAACCCCGGCAATGGAGAATCTCTCCACTCTCATGGGCAAGTACGGCGAGGAAGGTGACCGTCTGCTTTTCAAGATTCTGAACTCCGGCGATTTCACCAAAGGGGTTGATTTCCAAGATGAAACACAAAGCACGAACAAGTTAGCGGCACAGCTTTGCGAAAAAGGTCTCCGCTATGATTTGACCGTTCCTTTCGCCCGTTTCATCGTGCAACACCAGAGCGAGTTGACGTTCCCGTTCAAACGCTACCAGATGCAGCCTGTGTGGCGCGCCGACCGCCCGCAGAAAGGCCGTTACCGCGAGTTCTACCAGTGCGATGTTGATATCATCGGCAGTAACTCTTTGCTCAACGAGGCCGAACTGGTGGAAATAACCGACGAGGTGTTCCGCGCTTTCGGAATCAACATCGTCATGAAAATCAACAACCGTAAGATACTCAGTGGCATCGCCGAGATTTTCTGCAACGCCGACCAAGTGACCGACCTATGTGTCGCCCTCGACAAGCTCGACAAAATCGGACGCGAGGCCGTCTGCGCCGAGATGCTGGAACGCGGCATCTCGCAGGAATCCATCGACGGGCTGTCACCACTGTTCGAGCTCAATGGCTTGTCCAATGAGGAGGTCTTGCAGAAGCTGGAACTGATGTTGGCCGGTTCCGAAACCGGACTTCAAGGTGTGGCTGAGTTGCGAAAAGTGTTAGATTATGTGGCAAAAATGCAGATAACCACACATTTGGAGATAGATGTGACGCTTGCTCGCGGTCTGAACTACTACACAGGAGCCATCTTTGAGATTAAGGCATTGGATGTGGCGATGGGCAGCATCTCCGGTGGTGGACGCTACGACAACCTCACCGGCATCTTCGGCCTGAAGAACATGTCGGGTGTTGGTATTTCCTACGGAGCCGAGCGCATCTATGATGTTCTCAACGAACTGAACCTTTTCCCGCAGCACATCCTCACGCCGATCACAGCTATGTTCGTGAATTTCGGCGGCGATGATGAGATTTATGCCCTGAAAGGCTTGAAAACGCTCCGCGATGCTGGTGTTCCGGCGGAAATATACCCCGACAGCGCGAAAATTGGCAAGCAGATGAACTACGCTAACGCCAAGGGCATCCCATACGTCATCATGGCCGGCGAGAACGAACGTAACCAAGGTGTTTATACGCTGAAGAACATGCAGACCGGCGAACAAAAGGCCGTGACGATTGATGAGGTTGTCGGGATTGTTAACTCATAATTCATGACCCATAATTCATAATTAGCCTGTCCCGAATATGGAAGACGAGAACCAAACCCCAGTCAAAAGGCCCCGTCCATTTCGCGTGTGGATACGGAAGTTTTGGTACGATGTGTTGGCTTTTACCCAATTGAAAGAGGATACGGATTACGAGGCTACGGTCAAGTATATTTCCAGCAGCGTGGAGTTCCGCGGGGTCAACCTGTGGGTGTTAGCTTTCGCTATTATTGTGGCTTCTGTCGGGTTGAATGTGAATTCCACAGCGGTCATCATCGGTGCCATGTTGATTTCGCCGATTATGGGTCCTATTTTGGGGGTGGGGCTCTCCATCGGCACCTTGGACGAGGAGTTGCTCAGGCGGTCGTTGCGTAATTTTCTTATCATGGTGGCCATCAGTTTGGTGACTTCCACATTGTATTTCCTGATCTCGCCGTTGAGTGAGGCCCAGTCGGAGTTGTTGGCGCGCACGCGGCCCACGATTTTCGATGTCATCATCGCCTTTTTTGGCGGTTTGGCTGGTATCGTGGCCACTTCACGCAAGACACAGCCTTTTACGGTGATTTCCGGTGTGGCCATCGCTACCGCGCTGATGCCGCCGCTCTGCACCGCTGGTTATGGCTTGGCAACGTGGCAGATACGGTATTTCGGCGGGGCGGCATACCTCTTCTTCATCAATTCTTTTTTCATAGCATTGGCCACGTTCATCATAGTGCGGTTCCTTAAATTCCCGCAAAAACGTTACCTGAACTCAACACGTCTCAACGCGGTGAAGCGCATGATGTACATTTTTGCAGTTTTGGTGATGATTCCCAGCGTTTTCATGGCCATCAACCTCGTGCGCGAATCTTCTTTTAACTCTCAGGCCATCAAGTTTGTGCATGACATTCAACAGACATCCTACTTTGAAAATGTGCAACTTATTGATGCACAGCGCGATTACGAGAAAAAAGAGCAGACAGTTACGCTAAGAGTCATCGGAAAGCAGCTGACGGTGGAGGATATCGCACGGATGCAGAATGTTATGCGGACAGAATATGGCCTTGACCGCGCCAAATTAGTCATTAAGCAGACCGAAGGTGTGCTTGACATCACGCAACAGACACAGTTGGTGGAAGATCTTATTGAGAAGAAAGATGCTGTTATAAACAGTCAGGATTCCACGATAGTGGCATTGCGTGCCCAACTTGACAAACTGACTGGCTCCTCCGAAAACACCAAGCAGGTCGTCAGAGAAATAAAATCGCAGCATGCAGAAATACAGCAGGTAGCTATTGTTGAGATGCAGTGTTACGATGCTGACAGTCTCACCTCAGTGCCCATGCCGGTGATTTATTTGAAGTGGAAAGATGGCAGAAACCATCCAGAAGCTGAACGCCGGTTGCTGCAGTGGCTTAAAATCAGATTGAATGTTGAAGATATTGAAATAGTGGCAGTTAGGGATTAAGTGCTGAAATCGGTGTTTTCAGTTATAATCTTTTAGTTACCCATGTTTCCGTTGCCACCGCCTTCGCTGGCCGCACCTTGACGTGCCTGGTTCTCTAACTCCATCTTT
>CAMJPH010000073.1 GCA_946407715.1 uncultured Bacteroidales bacterium
TCGGTAGAAACGACGGAGAAACGGTTGGTTCGCACGCCGTTAGGTGTGCGGGCAAATAATAAATGCCAAATAACAATGAAATGAAAAACAACAGAACAGATATTGACCGCCTTTTCGAGAAAGGGGTGTCGGAGGTGTCGCGTGCGCCGCGGAAAACCCTTTCGGACGAGCAGATCAAAACCGCCGCTGTCGCCTCAAAATCAGGTGCGGGCGTGTGGCTGCTGGCGCACGCGCGGGAGATGCTGATTGGAGTGGTCTCCTTTGTTACGGGCTGTTTCGTGACCTTTGCCGTTCTGCACTATACCGTTCCGAAACCTTCGGAACCGCAAGCGGGAGAGAATGTTAATGTTGATACGATAGCATTGCCGTCAGAATCTGAAAGGGTGGTCGTAGAGACGTTTCATGAAAAGTCTCTTGAAACGTCTCTACAGAATGAAGATCATTCCGTCCCCTCATCTGCAAATCCTACGTCCAACAACACACGTCATACGTCACATCTCCAAACTCCTGAGTCTCAAGTCCAAACTCCTGAGTCTCAAGTCCAAAGTCCTGAGTCTCAAGAACCCGTTGTAGTGAAGAAGACCGTCGTACAGCGTGATACAGTCCATGTGAAGGAGACCGTTGTGGTGAAAGACACCGTGTATATGCTTAATGAAGAATGATAAATGAAGAATGTGGAATATAGGGTGACTTTTGTGTTCTTGCTGATGATGGTGGGAATTGGACAATTGTGTGCGCAAAAACCTGACACGCTCTACATTTATGAGACGGTGACGGAGCATGACACGCTTTTCTCCCGCGACACCATCTGGGTACACGATACGCTCTATCTTCGTCAAAATCCGCAACAAATGGACGTTCGTGAGGATGCTGACTCTTTGGCAAGGATTTTTCACGATGGGTCTTTTGATATAGAATCCAAGCCGGAAAAGGAGAAGCGGCATCGTGAACCGCGAGAGAAACGCGAACGGGCGCCGATGCCATATTTCCGTCATGAGTTCAAGTTGGAATTGTGCGACCCGACCTGCATCGCGTTATTTGACCGGTATTTTGTGTTTGTCATGCCCGTCGGTTTTGATTTGGATCTCGACCTAAACAAAGGCCTGCTCAGTCCATGGTTCCACACTACGCCGGTGTTCGCCTTTGCCTACCACTTCCGTGCCACGAAATGGCTGTGGATTGGTCTGCACACCCAATACGTACATTATGTGGATTTGGAAATCAAGGACTTGACTCAGACCGTGCCAGGCATCTGCGACCGCCGATACCACGCCATCAGTATCTTGCCGGAATTGAGGCTCTCTTGGTTTAACCGACCGCACGTCACGCTATACTCCGAGCTTTCGTTCGGGGTGACCAAATTCATCGGCAGGGTGACGAACTACGACTTGAGCTACGCCGACAACAGCACAACCTATTTCGATATAAATACCAATTCGAGCACGAACGACAAGAATCCCCGAACGTTGTTTTTCTCCCCGCATGTGACACTTTTCGGCATCCGGGCTGGTGGGGAGCATTGGTTCGGCAGCTTTGAGCTCGGTGTCGGATTCAAAGGATTTGGAGCGATTGGGGTGGGGTATGGGTTTTGAATGATGAATGATGAATGCTGAATGATGAATGATGAATGCTGAATGCTGAATGATGAATGATGAATGCTGAATGATGAATGCTGAATGTAGAATGAAGAATGTAGAATGAAGAATTATGCATTATGCATTATGAATTATAAAAGGGTGATTTAATAGATGATGAAAAATTTTTTGAGATTTAATTTGTTGAATATGAAAAAGATAATTTTTGTAATGTTGGTGGCTGTCGGGATTATGGCGGTTTCGTGCAGTCCTGCGGTGGTGGATAGAGAACCGATTGTGACGTTCTACATGGACAACGAAGAAATCACCGGCAACAGCGTGGAGGTGCCGCTGAACAGCTACCGTGAGATTAAAATCAAGACGGAGGCAATTGGGATCAACTCCAACCGCGGGGTTTACTATTACTGGCAATACGCTACGGGATACCCCGTTGAATTGATTGTTGGAACGGACAATCTTATCCTGAACGGGACCTCTTTCGGGACCTATATACCCGAGTTAGAGTCCTCCGGGATGGTACAGTTCGCCACCTTCCGCATGATCTTTAGCGACACGACCTACCATTCCGGCGATGAATGCCGTCTTTCGGTGAGCGTGGGGAATTACACGAAATATCTGAAAGTGATCGTCCAATAAGGAGGGATCTCTGTTTATTTGACCCGCGCCCGCGTCTCCGCATCCAACGCGATGTACTCTTCGATGGTTTTGGGACGTACGCTCGGGGCGGTGGCCAAGGCGTGCTCGATGATGCGCGGGATGTCCGTGAACTTGATCTTCTCCTGCATGAACATCTTGACGGCCACCTCGTTGGCGGCGTTCATCACGCAGGGCATTCCTCCACCGGCAGCCGATGCTTTGTAGGCCATATCCAAACAAGGAAATACCTCTTTGTTAGGTGTTTCAAAGGTTAGATTACGGTATTTGTTGAAGTCAAGGCGGTCATAAGGCAACGGCAGTCGGAGCGGGTAGGAGAGGGCGTATTGGATGGGCAGCCGCATGTCGGGAACTCCGAGCTGCGCCTTCACGGAACCGTCTTCGAACTGCACCATGGAGTGGATGACCGACTGCGGGTGAACCACCACGTCGATCTTCTCCAACGGCATGTTGAACAACCATTTGGCCTCGATGACCTCCAGCCCTTTGTTCATCAGCGATGCACTGTCGATGGTCACCTTCGGCCCCATGCTCCAGTTGGGATGCTTGAGGGCGCTCTGCAGGGTGACCGTTTCCAGTTGCTCTTTGGTATAGCCACGGAACGCGCCGCCGGAAGCCGTGATGATCAGCTTCTCCACGGGGTTGTACTGCTCGCCCGCCAGGCACTGGAAAATCGCCGAATGCTCTGAATCCACGGGCAATACGGGGGCATTATGCTCCTTCGCGGTGCGCATGATGAGCTCACCGGCCACCACGAGGGTCTCCTTGTTGGCGATGGCCAACGGGGTGCCGCACGACACGGTGCGGAACGCCGGCTTCAGGCCCGCAATGCCCACGATGCACGACAGTACCATATCGACGCAGTCCATCTCGCACACGTCGCACAACGACTCCTCGCCGCAGAAGACCTTCACGTCCTCGTCAGCCAGCGCTTCTTTTACCTTACGGTAGGCCTCTTCCTGCACCACCACGACGATGTTGGGATGGTACTTCTTGGCTTGCTCGATGAGCAGATCCGCGCTGGAGTTGGCGGCGATGATTTCCAGTTGCAGCACATCGGGATGGAGCGCGATGACCTCCAACGCCTGCGTGCCCATGGAGCCCGTCGAGCCAAGGACGGCGATGCGACGGGGATGACTATCTTCTTGCTTGTAATTGTTGTCCATAATTGTTGTTTCACTTCCAGGGGTGGCGGTGCTCGTTCCTCGCACCTTACCCCTGGCTACCAAGCTCTTGCCCCTAACGGGGCTGCTTAAGGAAATATGTTTTTAAATATTGCCTATTGCCTGTTGCCTATTGCCTTACAACGCTTCCACCACCTTGCAGATATCCGCAAACACGTGCTCAATATCCTGCATGCCGTTGATTTCCACCAACTTGCCTTGTTTCTGGTAGTATTCCACAAGCGGCATGGTCTGGGCGAAGAAGTTCTCCACGCGGGCCTTGACGGTGGCAGGGGTGTCGTCGGCGCGTTGCTCGATTTCGGCGCGTTTGAGGATGCGTTTCTGCACCTCTTCCATCTCCACCTTCAGGTATATGACCTTGGTGATGTCGAGGTTGTTGAAGAAGCTCTTGTCGTCGAGCATCTCGGCCTGTTTGATGGTGCGCGGCACACCGTCAAAGATAAAGCCCTTGGCGTCGGCGTGTTTCTCGATATGGTTGCGCAACATGCCGAGGGTGATGTCGTCGGGACAGAGGTCGCCGCGGTTGATGATCTCCTGCGCCTTCAGACCCAGCGGGGTCTTGTGGGAGATCTCGTAACGGAACAGGTCGCCGGTGGAGACGTGTTCAAGTTGGAATTTTTCGGCCATCTGCTTGGCCTGGGTGCCTTTTCCGCTGCCAGGGGCACCGAACATGACGAGAGTGATTTGGGACATATTTGTTTTAATTTATGTTTAAGCTTATGTGAAGTTAGTAGTTAGTAGTTAGTAGTTAGCGATTTAGGGCCAACCACTAACTACTAACTGCTAACTGCAAACTTGATAAATGTCGGGGAGGTTGCGTCCATAGCCGTCGTAGTCGAGGCCGCGGCCGATGACGAACTTGTTGGGGATGTTGATGCCCACGTAATGGACGGGCAGGTCGGCTTTGTAGGCGTCGGGTTTCATCGTCATGGTGGCGATGCGGACGTCCTTGGCCCCCGCTTCCGTCAGCATTTTGTGCAGGTGGATATAGGTGGCTCCGGTATCGACAATGTCTTCGAGGATGAGGATTCGTTTGCCGCGAATGTCCTCGCTGAGACCGATAAGCTGGTTGATTGTGCCGGAACTCTCGGTGCCGCTGTAGGAGGCGAGCTTAACACAGGTGATGCGGCAAGGGAAATCAAGCCGTTTCAGCAGATCGACGGCGAAAACGATGGCCCCGTTGAGGGTGATCAACATAATCGGGTCGTCGTAGCGGTATTCCAGCATGATGTCCGACGCCACCTTGGCGATGGCCGTGTCGATTTCTTCTGACGAAATGTACTTGACAAATGTCTTGTCCAAAAAGGTCACTTTTTCGCTCATATCCACTTTTTTTGTGAGTGCAAAAGTACAATTTTTTTGTGATGTGTGATCAGCGAACAGTGATCACACATCATGAATTATGAATTGTTTCACCGCTTCCCACAGCACAATCCCCGTGGCCACGGAAACATTTAGCGAGTGCTTGGTGCCGAACTGCGGGATCTCTATGGCCGCGTCGCACAGGGGCAGCAGCTCGTCGGAGATGCCGAACACCTCGTTGCCGACGAACAGGGCAATTTTCCCGTATTTGGAGAAATCAAAGTCCTGCAGCATGACGGAGTTGTCGGTTTGCTCCACCAGTAAGATTGAATAACCTTCAGATTTCAAGCGGTTTGCAAGTTCGGCAACGTACTCCACGTATTCCCATTCCACGCTTTCGGTGGCGCCGAGGGCGGTCTTGCTGATCTCTTTCTGCGGCGGCGTGGCGGTGATCCCGCACAGGTAGAGTTTTTCGATGTTGAAGGCGTCGCACGTGCGGAACGCAGAACCCACGTTGTGCATACTGCGGATATTGTCCAGCACCAACACAATAGGCGCTTTCTCCTGTTTCTTGAACTCCTCGGGGGTGATTCTCCCCAGCTCATCCATGGATAGTTTCTTCATCGTTTCATCGTTTCATCGTTTTTCATCGTCTCATCGTCAAAACGGTGTCTCATTTTCATATCCCTGCTGCATGGGATCGTCAAAACTACTGCCGCTGTCGGCGTCGTTGTTGGCCGCACTGTCGTAGTAGCCGAAATTCTCGTTCGGGGTGATGCCTGCCGAGGGAGACATGTAGTTGCTCTCGGGACCGAAGGAGCCTTCACTGACATCGCAGAACTTCGTGAATTGGCTCTGGAAGCGGACTTTCACGTTGCCGGTGCTGCCGTGACGGTTTTTCTCGAACATGATCTCGGCCATACCGTCGGCGGGGGTGTTGTCCTCGAAGGTGTCCAGATGGTAGTATTCGGGACGGTAGATGAAGAGCACCATGTCGGCGTCTTGCTCAATGGAGCCGGACTCACGCAAGTCGGAGAGCATCGGGCGTTTGGAGCCGCCACGGGTTTCCACGGCGCGGCTCAACTGCGACAGGGCGATGACGGGGATGTTCAGCTCTTTGGCTAAAGCCTTGAGCGAACGTGAGATGTAGCTGATCTCCTGCTCGCGGTTGCCTCCGTGCTTGGAGTTGTCGTTGCCCGCCTGCATCAGTTGCAGGTAGTCCACGATGATCATCTGGATGTTGTATTTGTGCTTCAGACGGCGGCATTTGGCACGCAGGTCGAAGACGGACAGGGCAGGGGTGTCGTCGATGATCAGGTTCGAGCTTTGCAGATGGCCGACATTCTCCCACAGCTTCGACCATTCCACATCGGAGAGGTTGCCTTTGGAGATGTGGTCGGAAGGGATGCCCGACTCGATGGAGAAGAGTCTGTGAACCAGCTGGCTGGCGGACATTTCCAACGAGAAGAAGGCTATTGGCATGTCGAAGTCGATGGCGGCGTTGCGGGCGATGGAGAGCACGAAGGAGGTCTTACCCATACCCGGACGGGCGGCGAGGATCACGAGGTCGGACTTCTGCCAGCCGCCAGTCTTCTCGTCGATGGCGCGGATGCCGCTGGGCACGCCCTGCAGCTCCTCCTGCGACTCCCGGATCTCCGACAGCTCGTTCAACGCCATACTCACCACGTCGCCCAACTCCTTGCTGTCGCGCTTGAGGTTGCTCTCCACGATGGAGAATATCTTGGTCTCGGCCTCGTCAAGCATCGTGAGCACGTCTTTACCGTCGTCGTAGGCGTCGTTGATGATGGTGTTGCAGTTGCGGATAAGCTCCCTCAGGATGAACTTCTCCATCACGATGCGGGAGTGGAACTCCACGTTGGCCGAAGAGTTTATCCGGTTGGTCAGGCCGGCGATATAGGAGGCGCCGCCGGAGACTTCCAGCAGCTTGTCTTTCTTGAGTTGGTTGGTGACTGTCAGCACATCGATGGGTTGCGATGCGGAGAACAGCTTTTGGATAGCATTGAATATGTGTTGGTTAGCCTCGACATAAAACATCTCGGGCTTCAAGATATTCAGCACTTCGTTTACGGCGTTGTCGTCGATCATCAGGGCTCCCAGCACCGCCTCTTCAAATTCCACAGCTTGGGGAGTCAGCTTGCCAGTTGTTCCGAGGAGGGTCTCGATGCGGTTGTATGACAAAGTCCGCGTCGGTCTGTTTGTGGTAATCGTTTCGTTTTCCATATATTAGATTGTTTCTTCTTGAGAGTTTTTCATGTTGCAAATATCAGAAAAAATAGGGCAGGAAAAACACATAGTTATCAACATTTCGTGAAGAGTTATTATTCACAAATGTTCATAAAAAAAAGAATATCCAAAGGATTGTGTTTATTTTTCGAGAAAGCTGGTCAGTTCCTCTTTTGTGAAGCAGATTTGTATGGTGACCGGTGTCGGGGTTTTCTTTGACTTTTTCTGTTCCGTCGTGGGTTGGCCGAAGTGGTAGCATACGCCGTAGCCGGCCTTCACAATCATGTTCAGCAACGCGAGACCCTCTTCATCGTTGATGGACATCAGTGCGGACTGGAGGTGCCAGCGCAGATCGACCTGGTTGATGGCCTCGATCGGGGTCCCGACTACCTTATAATAGTGGGTGTACATCCCGTTTTGGATACCTACGGAGTCAAGAAAAGTGAAGTCATCTTCCTGAAAAGGACACTCCATATTGAGGGCGGGGATGACCTCGTCGAGCAGCATCTTCCTCATCTCCTGCCGTACCTCCTCCTCAGGCATTTCGATGGCCTGCCGGATTTCGGCAGTCGAGTACGTGATGGAACAGAGACTGTCGTTCGGTAAATGCCAGTGCTGGGTGGTGTTGGCATCCAATTCAACTAATGTTTCATAAAACTCTTCGGTGTCGGTGAACCAAATCAGGTCGCGGTAGTCCTTTTGGGTGAGTTTGTAGTCGTTGAAAAGACCGATTTTGTCGGGTGCCACCGTATAATGGAAGTGGAGGGTGTCGCGGACGAAGAGGATGCTGTCTAATGTACCATAATCGATGACCATCGGGAGACTGTCGGCGATGAACTCGTCCATTTCGCGCCGAAACTCCTCGTAAAGCATCTTTCGGTGGAAGTATTCGACGGTGCTGTTCATCGGTATGCTGTCGAGCGACGGACTGTTCAGAATATCCTCCGTGGAGATGAAGATATCGGTGGTTCGGCGGGTGCCCTCTTCCATGTAGAGCATCTGTACGCCCTTGATATGCTGGTAGAAACGGTCGAGGGTGATGATGCCGCCGTCATATACGGCGGAGTTGCCCATCATGATGTTGAAGATGCGGTTAAGATGCACAGCCGTGGATTTCCGGACCAATTCCACCGTTTCGGGAGTCATCCCGTCCTGATAATACTCGGGAATGACCGTGTAGGTGTATTGGATCGTTCGGTTGGCATAATCCACGCTGGTCAGGCGCAGGGAATCCCCAGGATCATTTGAAATGACAAGGGTCTCTTTTTCCAGGATTTGTTCGCGGATGAAATGGTCGATCTGTTCGTCGGTGGCAGGCTTGAGTTTCCCAGAGGTCTTCAACAAATCCATCAAATCAGAATTCGTGAATTGAGTCTCGGCAAATAACACTCCTAAGGTGTCCAAATATCTGTAAGACAGGGTAGTTCTTGCTTCTACTAAGAGTTCAAGGTAGTCGGGCTGGAGTTGTAAGTTGCTCTTGATTTGGTTTCTGATTTGGGGAAGGGTTGCTTTTACTTGCTCTTTTCTGAGCTGTTCACTTTCGAAAAAGGTGAACAGGTAGAAAAGGGTGTCTTGGGTGAGGAAAACAGTATCGGCGCGCGTGAATTCGTCAATCTGCCGTGGAAGGCCCATGTTGGCGATACGTATCCCTCGGAAGAGGCGATTTCTCGCCATCCATCGTTTGTTGTCCTTGTAGGCGGGTTTTGAGCGGTCGATCCAGATCTGCCGCGCCTCCGCAGGCGGGTATTTCAGCGTGAGTCGCGTTTGGGAGCTGTCGGTGACAATGTCATAGACGAATCCCCCGTTGATGTCCCCTAACTTCTGTAGTAGGTAGTTGAACTCGTCAGGTTCCAGCCGGTAGCGGATGCGGTCGGCGAGGTACTGCCGCAATTGTGCGCTGTCGTTTCCGGGGATAAAGTTTTCCTGAAGGGTGATGTCGAAATGGAGATAGCCGGGGGTGTATCGCAGCTTGTTGACCACCCAGCCCTCCTCGTAAAAGGGACAGTTCCGCTTGGTGTTCATCCCCACGACCTTCGCGTACATCTCCCGGTCGATGGGCTGCGCGCACAGTGTACCCGCCGCCGTCAGTATCAAGAAGATGCCCCCGAGCAGCAGCCTTGTGAGCATATTGTCGTGTGTGACTCCGTTTTTCATTGACATTGGAAAAAGCACGGCAAAAGTAACAATTTTCAGGGAATGCGCATCTGTTCCACTAAAAAAAGGCCCCCGTTCCCGAGAGCCCTTCATTCTTAATTCTGAATTCTTAATTCTGAATTAGATTTCCCACGTGTCCCCGCTGTTCAGCAAATCGTCCACGCATTTGTACTTGCCGTTGGCCATCTGTTCTTCCATCTGGTCTTCGTACAGTTGCGTGTAGGAGGTCTTCTTGACGTTTTTGAAGCTGAAAAGAGAAAGTGTTAGATTATTATGAATAACTATTTCGGAAATCTTAACGAATCTTAACAAAAAACGTGATGATCATGTCGGGCGTATTGTTTACTTTTGCCACCTGAATTCTAAAACAACAAAGTTATGGAGAAATTAATCAAAATTCTGGAAAAGTTTGATACCCTAAGAGATTATTTCTTAAATAAAGAAATCAAATGGGATGAAGTAGCTGTTGCCGAATGTTTTAAACCTTGTGCACAAGAGATCCTTTGCGGCGGATATTTTCTTGTTAATGGGAAATCCATCATTGATTTAGGCAGTGTTGAGTTGTATTATCATGAAGAGGGAGAAAATGGGAGGATAAAAGACCCTATTATGTATCACACAAACGATAAAGGCTCATATTCAAAATTTTATAATAAAGAGGATGGATTACCTTATTTCATATTAGGAAGTTTCAATCCACATACATCAGGAATAGATGTAACATTTGAAAGCGAAAAGAATAGATACAGGGCTTCGTTTCTCATTAGATCATATCGTGTATTGGAGAATGAAGATGATTTGAGGAGTGATAGAATTAACTTTGACACTTGTTCAACACACATTTATGATGATTTATTTCCTAAGGGTGTATTCTTTGGAAAAAATGAACAATTCAAAATAGAATGGAGATCTTATTCTAAAGGTGGAAAAGTAATACAATGTAAAAGAAAAAATGTTCTAGAATATGAAAAAAACGAAACAGGAGAGTATGTAAGAGGAGAAAAAGCAGAATCGAGAGATTGGGGATTTAAACATATTTTCAAAAAACAAAATTGATTAATAGAAACAATGATCACCGACAACCTTACCACCTGCGTCTATTTCTCCAGCATCCTGCCCGAGAAATGTCCCGTTTTGAACGGTCATATCATAGAAGCGTTGCAGAAACGAGGAATTCCGTATGCCTATTTGTCTGGAACTAAAGACATATGGTGCCGGGATTTCATGCCCATTCAGATTGAAGAAGGCCGTTTCGTTTTCTATAAATACACGCCAGGTTATCTGCAAGACAAATATGGACTCCAGCTGCAAACCAATCCCATGGAGGTGTTTCAGTTTGAAGTAAATCAATTGCATTCCATTCAGAAATATGGTCACAAATTAGATCTTGTTGTTGATGGCGGCAACGTGGTGAAATGTGGCGACAAGATTGTGATGACGGACAAAGTGTTTCCGGAGAATAAAGAAAAATCTCCCGAAGAGGTGCAACAGATGCTTGAGGAAGCGTTCTGCTGCGAAATAGTATTCCTTCCATGGGATAGGTGGGAAAAATACGGACACAGCGACGGCATTATCCATTACTTGGGCGACAACCGTGTGCTGATGACCAACTATCCCGATTTTGACAAGGCATTGGCTCATGATTATTTGCGGATTTTGGAGAATCATTTCGATGTTACAACTCTGAAATACAACGTGGATAAAACGGACAAAAACAGTTGGGCGTATATCAACTTTTTGCAGGTTGGCCATCTTGTGCTCGTTCCGCAACTCGGAATACCAGAGGATGAACAGGCGCTGGAACAAATCAGCAATGCGATGCCCGATTGCGAGGTAATTGGCATACCTGCGTTGGAAGCCGTGAGAAGAGGTGGCGCTCTGAATTGTATATCCTGGAATATCAAAGCGTAGTATCATGGAAGTTAGCAAGAAAGAATATAATGCAAAATTAACGACCAAAGAATTGGAAGTTTTGGCCGAGCAAGGAGATTCATGCTCGCAAAATGACATCGGTATTTGTTACTTGAATGGATATGGGGTCGAAAAAGACTTACAAAAAGCCGTCGAATGGCTTACCAAGTCAGCTAAACAAGGATGTGCAAGTGCTCAATACAATTTGGCACTTTGTTATTTGGATGGTGAAGGCGTAGAACAAGATTTAAAACAAGCGGCGAAGTTATTCACCAAAGCAGCTGACCAAGGCCATAAGTGGTCGCAAAACAATCTCGGTCTTTGTTATGAATATGGAGATGGTGTAAGAAAGAATTATAAAAAGGCAGTAGAGTGGTTCACTAAGGCAGCTGAGCAAGGTGTAGACATGGCACAATATCATCTAGCATTGTTTTATGAGTTAGGAATTGGCGTAGAATCAGATTTGAACAAAGCTTTTGAATGGTACTCCAAAGCCGCAGAACAAGGCAATATGAAAGCCCAATATTCAGTTGCAATGTTCTATGAAATGGATTATGTTGTTAAAGAAGACCATGTTAAAGCTGTTAATTGGTACAAGAAATCAGCTATGCAAGGATTTGCTGATGCACAATATAATCTTGCAATATGTTATGAAGAAGGTGTTGGGGTCAGAAAGAGCTATGTTAAAGCGGTAGAATGGTACAAAAAAGCAGTTGAACAAGAAATGATACCGGCCTTTAACAATCTGGGATATTGCTATGAACATGGGCAAGGTGTAAAGAAGGATCTTACAGCAGCTTTTGAATTGTATTTCAAGGGGGCAGAACTTGGCGATGAAACCGCTCAATTCAGCTTAGCCCTATGTTATCACTTTGGCAGAGGAATTGAAGTTGACCTTAAAAAAGCCATTGAATGGTACACGGTAAGCGCCAGACAAGGAACCCCAAGGGCTCAAAACAATCTTGGCGAATGCTATCTGAATGGATTTTGTGTCGAAAAAGACCTGAAAAAAGCAAAAAAATGGTTTACCAAAGCAGCAGAACAGGGAGATCCTGAAGCTCAAAAAACGCTTAAAGATCTATTCGATGAGGGTTCCCTAAAAGACTTATCGAAACAACCCATTGTTGAAGAACCCTTATCACAGCAGTTGGATATGAATGTTTTCAAAGAATTCGACAAGAACAAAGATTTCAATGATTTTCCGTTTTAGGGTACAACCCCTCACACCACCACCAAAAAAGGCCGTCACCCTCCGGCAACGGCCCTTTTTGGCTTTTGGCCTTTGGCTATTAGCTTTTAGCCAATAGCCAACAGCTAACAGCTATATCTCCCACGTATCCCCACTGTTCAACAAATCGTCCACGCATTTGTACTTGCCGTTGGCCATCTGCTCTTCCATCTGGTCT
>CAMJPH010000074.1 GCA_946407715.1 uncultured Bacteroidales bacterium
GGAAGCCCTCCTCGTGGAGCGGAATGCCGTTGAGCAGGGCGATCTGCGGAAGACCCTCGCCGTAATCGATGGTCTCCTTGGAAGTGGAAAGTGTGTTGTGAACTAGGGGAACGGGATTCTCGGGGACTTGGTACACGGGAAGGTCGTGCAGGATGTAGTTGCCCACCGCTATGACGGAATCCACGAACGGCAGACTCAGGATTTGCGGCAGAATGGTGCTGTCGGGACAATAAATAGTGAAGGTGTTCATCCATTTCGAGACCGCCAAAGGCTGAATTTCAGGATGCAGAGCCAAAATCTGCTGCTTGTATTGCGGATTGACGGGCAAGTCCTGTTCGATTATCGGAATATTGAAGCGGATGCGCTTGTCAATGGCGCGTTGCGAAAGATATTCTGATGGATTGTCAATGGAATAAGGGTTGTCGTTTTTGTCGCTTAAGTAAATACGATAACATGTGGGATTTTGTGCATATACGGTGGCTGCCAAACCAAACCATAGCAGCAAAAAAAGCAGTTTTTTTATCATATTTCTCCTTTATTAAGACCTGCAAAAATACATTTTTTTGGTGAATTGTTGAGAGAGAAAGTGACAATTGATTCCGCCAAATAATTTTTTTTCATTAGTATGTGGAGATTTCAAAAAAAAGTGTATTTTTGCCGCTCCAAAATCAAGGTCTCGTGGCCGAGTGGTTAGGTACCGGTCTGCAAAACCGTTGACTCCAGTTCGAATCTGGACGAGACCTCAAAAATGTGGAGGCGATGTACAATCGTCTCCACATTTTTTATGTATTTTTGCCGCCGTTATGAAACCGCAGAAATTGTTCTATATCTTGCTGGTAATTTGGATGTTAGCGGATTTGCTACAGGCCATTTTCACCCCCGTGTTCTCAGACGAGGCCTACTATTCGCTTTATGGGCAGTTTCTCGACTGGGGCTACTACGACCACCCGCCAATGGTAGCATTGCTCACCGCTTTCAGCGGCACTCTTTTCAAAGGAAATCTTTCCATTCGCTTCGCAACAGTGCTGCTCCACGGTGGAACCGTTTGGCTGGTATGGAGCACATTGTCTCATAAATTACTGACAAACAGAGATGTATGGACATTCTTCGCTGTCGCCGCTTCTCTCGTGATGTTCTCTGTCTATGGTTTCATCACCACTCCTGACGCGCCATTGCTTTTCTTCACCGCACTCTTTTTCTACCTCTATCGCCACTACCTTAACGCTCCGAACTGGCTGGTTGCCCTTTCGCTCGGCTTGACGATGGCTGCCATGTTCTATAGCAAATACATGGCTGTTCTCGTAGTCGGATTTGTCCTGCTCTCGAACCTCAAATTACTGAAAGACTACAAATTATGGATGGCGGTGTTGCTGACCGCCATACTATTCGTGCCGCATGTCATCTGGCAAGTGCGCAACGGCTTCCCCAGCCTCCAATATCATCTGTTAGACAGAAATGAGGGTCTCCACCTGTTGCATCTACTGGAATATCTTCCCAATCAACTGTTAGTATTCAACCCTGTCTGCTTTTGTCTCGTCTTCTACCTTTGTTGGCAAAGGCGAAAAACAGACGACCTTTTTGAACGGGCCTGTCTTTTCACCGCCACTGGTTTTATCCTCTTTTTCTGGGTGATGACTGTGAAAGACCATTCAGAGCCTCATTGGACGGTGGCGGCCTCCGTCCCAATGATTATCCTTCTTTGGCAGGAACTCCGTAAAGAGCAATGGCACAAATGGTTAACAAGGGGCATTTTGCCGGTATTCGTAATATTGACGCTCTTGCGGTTCGCCGCCCCACCCTTGATGAACAGAAATTTTCTGAATGTCCTTGGGGATCGGGAAAAGTTTGCGGTGATTCACGAATATTGTGGACATACCCCCGTCTTGTTCGTCGGCTCTTTCCAAGACCCTTCTTTATATCATTTTTACACTGGAGAGAAGACCTCCTCAATCGGCCCTTGTTACATCCGTCGGACACAGTTTGACATCTGGCAATTTGACAAGGAGTTCCAGGGCAAGCCAGCGTATGTTTTGGACACCAAAGTTCACAAACGAAGACGAAAGAAAGGATATGACTTGATTGAAAAAGACGGTGTTGCTTTCCACCTTCATAAAACGGAATCGTTTCAGGGTGCGAACCGAATCCAAATTGACATTGACCGTTATCGCATTGTTGGGGATTCCCTTTATCTTGACCTTACATTGTCTAACCCCTACGGAATCCCGTTCATCTTTGAACACACTGAGTTTCCAATTACGATGAGTGCCGTGTATCTGCAGAAAGATGGCCGCATGCTTCGTCATTCCTGCCCTGTTCCTTCTGGCATTGTTATCCCTTCGGGTGGCAGCATTTCTCTTTCCACTGTCACAAAACACATCCCTGACGCACCGATATTGATTTGTCTGTATAACGGAGTCTGCCGGTCGGCGAACAGTAAACCATTAAAGCTTAACCCATGATTGACAGTGCTTTGATAGTGAAATTCCTGAAATTTTGCGTGGTCGGCTTTTCGGGCATGTTGGTCGATTTTGGCACCACATGGCTCTGCAAGGAGAAATTCGGCTGGAACAAGTACCTCTCCAACTCTATCGGCTTTGTGCTCGCCGCCACCAACAACTACCTCTGGAACCGCCTTTGGACCTTCCAAAGCACGAACAAAAACATCCCTGTTGAATATGGAAAATTCTTCCTAATTTCTGTCATCGGATTGGGAATCAACAATTTGGTTGTTTTCCTTCTCCACGGGAAACTGAAATTGAACTTTTACCTTGCTAAAATATTCGCCATTGGTATTGTCACCGTATGGAATTTCACGATGAATTATCTGCTTACGTTTTAATTTCCGTTGCCAAGCGCTTGCCCCTGCCGGGGCCGCTTAAGGAATAAACCTTAAACTATAACCCTAAACTATAAACTATGACCGAACTTTTCCACTCTTCCGCATTCGACTGGGACAAAAACTTGTTCCAGTTCATCAACAGCCATAATTCGCCTTTCTGGGACAAGGTGATGTGGGTGATCACCAGTACCCAGTTCGGGTTGCTTTTTTCCCTGATTTTATCCCTGTTGATAGTCAATTTTTATCGCAAGCAGTCGTGGAAGATTTTGCTTCTTATAGCTGCTGTCACGCTGATGGCAGATGCGATAGGTGCGCGCGTCCTCAAACCCACGGTGCAGCGGCTGCGCCCTCCGCATGATGCCGAATATCATGGGGACTATCAAGTACACCTGCTTCAGAAACGAGACGGAACTTATTATAAGGGAGGCAAATACAGCTGTCCTTCGAATCATGCCATCAACTATATGACCACGTCGCTGCTCTTTTTCTATTTCCTTCGGAAGAAGGTCAGGCGGCGGTGGCTATTGGCGGTGTTTGTTTTCGGAATAACCTTATTGAGCTGTTACAGCCGCATTTATGTAGGTGTTCATTATCCGTTCGATATCCTGTGCGGTTTGCTCATCGCCGCATTTTTGGCGGGATTGGTAATTACGATTTTGCGGTCTTTTGCGGCACGCAAGCCAAAAACCGTCTCCCGCACTTCGTCGGTTTCAAAAGAATGATTCACAGCACCTTCGGGTGAAATATACAACTGCAATCCCGGCTTTTCCCCCGAAAGATACGGGGAAAGATGGCCATTGTCAGCCTTTCGCAGATAATTCAGCAGACTGACAATCCTTCTGGAAGACAAATGCTTGTTATACTCGCTGTTGTGCAGCGGACTGGCGAATCCGCTGATAGCCAAATCCACAGTGTCGCCATTCTCCATGGCTTCGGTAAGATACTGTTGCAGAAGCAGTAAGCGTGCATAACCCGTCTGAACGGAGTCACGCATGAAGCCTGCCACCGCATACATTGCCCTGCGCTGCTCTTCACCGGTCAACCCCTGTCCTGATTTATGGATATATTCTTGAATATCACCGATATACGTGTTGTATAGTTCTAAATAATCCTTTTCGGTCGTGTCGGAAACGGATTTTGGGTCGGGATAGTCGTTTTGGAAATAGAGCGTGATGGGCAACACGGAGGCGATTTTATCGTGTATGTCAGGTTCAAGAGACGGTACTGTTGTATCTTTTTGTGGATAAGACCATTGCAAATAGTATATATCGTTACAGCAGGTGTCGTCATCCACCATTTCGCGATAAGGTCTGTTTGAAGAGAGAAATCCACTCTTACCATCCTGATTTATCGTGAAATAGAAATCATTATAGACAGAATTGAACGGATGGTCAAGATGCTTCACATGTTGCCAGCGACCTAAAGCCCCTTCGCTGCAAAAGATGTCAAAATCCCCGATGCTATGATGTTCGTCCGAGCTGAAATACAGTATGTTATGTGATTTGTCATAAAAAGGGGTGACTTCTTCGCCCTCCGTATTGATGATGGGACCGAGATTTACGGGGTCCTGATAATGTCCGTTCTTGACAATGGAATACCATATATCCAAATTTCCATAACCACCAGGACGGTCGGAAGCAAAATAAAGGATTTCGTAATCAGTCAGTTGCACTAAACATGGCTGCATAGAAGAACTTCCATTTTGGTTAATGGCGGAAGGGAGTTGCATGGGCTTTTTCCAGGTTCCTTTCTCTTTTTCCGATTGCCATAAAGAACAACGAAGGTCACCATCACCCACTCTGACACAGCGAGTCAGAATCATCCGCTGCCCGTCTTCGCTCAGACAGAAGTTGCTGTTGAAGTACTTGGGATTGTTTACAGATGACGGCAGCGGTTTCGCAGGAGCAAACCTTTCATCCAAAAGGGCTTTGGATTCGTAAAGATAACAGTACCAGTTGGTTTCAAAGAAATGCTCGACATCCTCAGCGGCATCATTGCGCATGGCGGTGAACAGAAACGTGGAATCGGGTAGCAATTTGCCGGCATACTCCGAAAAATGGGAATTTATGGTCGCAGGCAAGGGTTTTATCGTCACGATAAGAGAATCATCTATGGGTAGAATGGTCGCACTATCGGTCTGCGCTCTTGAAGGAACCCACAACGGAACCAACCAAGTGAAAATCCACAAAACCTTCAACAATCTATTCGTCATACGTCTCACGTCACAAATCACATAATGTCATACGGGCACGGCTCTTTCCCAATCCTCGTAATCGTTCTTTTCTTGAATATGTACGAGATGGCGATTTCCATGCCGCCGCGTCCATGTGTGGCTACCACAAACGGTGACACGTTCACGTCATACGCAATGGAAAAACGGAGATTCTGCCAGCTCACGAACCCGTTGAAAACCAGAGCATCGTTCCAGCGGTAAAGGATTCCGCCACCTAACGTATAAAGCGTGGTGTAACTGTTTTTCTTATTGAAATACTCCACGTTGCAACCGAACAAATACTCGCTGAAAGAACGCTGCCAGGATGCGTAAAGCATGGGTGACAAAGACACCTCGCGGGTGAGGGCAATCTGAGAGTAAAAATGGGCGGTGTATTTCACGGGTAACCGCGCATCGGTTTCACCGAAACCGTAGAAAGGCATGTTGATGTGCGATGCACTGACCGCCGCCCGCAGAAGAATGGTTTTAGTGGGCAAATAGCTCCAGAACACGCCCGCACCGAAATCCGCATACAATCGTTGGATAGTTTCAAAGTTCTCCCCTGCAGGAAGATACGGGTAAAAAATCCCATCCACAAACTGATTGTCCCAAGTGCTGAGGTCGAAATCGAAATGGTTGTTGATGATGCCGCCGTAAATGCCCAGCCCGATCTTGTGGCGACTGCGCCGACCGATGTTTTTGATGTACGACAGTGACAGAACAGCCTGCACGGAGCTATAGTTCACGTCGCCAGCCTTGTCGCCGTTGAAGGTGAGCCCGATGCCGAGCAGCTCCTGCCGTCGATTATTCTTATAGACCGCGCCATCGACTTCCGCACCCATGGTCAGGAACGGTTTGGTCACGGCAAGCCATTGCGACCGCATGATGACCCCTCCGCGCACAACTCCGTCGAAAGCAGCTGTCAACGCAGGGTTCACGCCAGTCGGATTGGCGTAAAACTGGGAAAAATGATAATCTTGGGCGAAAGCTATCTTAAAAAAAAAAGTCAGAGCTGTCAGCAACAGCATCACGTAACGGTATTTCTCGTTCCAACAGCTTCTCAGATACCGCCGCAGTTCGTTCTCGCGGGGATTGTTCTGCGGTTCATAGAGTTTCGTGCCGGCAATCTGCTCAGGCATGAACTCCTGGTTCACGAAGTTGTGCTCGTAGTCGTGTGCGTATTGGTAGCCCTTGTGGTAGCCAAGTTCCTTCATCAGCTTGGTCGGGGCGTTGCGGATGTGCATTGGCACGGGCAGGTCGCCGGTTTGCTTGACGAGCGCGATAGCGTTGTCAATAGCCATGTAGGAGGCGTTGCTCTTGGGCGAAGAAGCCAGATACACAGCAGTTTGCGATAGTACTATCCGCGCTTCCGGCATCCCGATGACGTTCACCGCTTGGAAGCAGTTGTTGGCTAACAGCAGCGCGTTGGGGTTGGCGTTGCCGATGTCCTCGGAAGCGAGAATCACCATGCGGCGGGCGATGAAGAGCGGGTCCTCGCCGGCCACGAGCATCCGGGCCATCCAATAGACCGCCGCATTGGGGTCGCTGCCGCGCAACGACTTGATGAACGCGGAGATGATGTCGTAATGCTGCTCGCCCTTTTTGTCGTAGAGTGCCAAATTCTGCTGAATGACGTGGATAATTTGCTCGCGGGTGAGTGTAATCACACCATCAACTGGCGGGGTCATCCAAGAAACTAATTCGATAGCGTTCAGCAGTTTACGGGCATCTCCACCGGAAATACGCATGAGGGCTTCCGTGTTCTCCAATTTGATTTTGCAGTTCATCTGCCCCTCCAGATAACTGATAGCGGTTTGCAGCAACTGCTCGAGATTGTCTTTCGAAAGTTCCTTCAGGACATAGACTTGGCAGCGGGAGAGGAGAGGAGAGATAACCTCGAAGGAGGGGTTTTCGGTGGTGGCACCGATGAGGGTGACCACGCCCTGCTCCACCGCGCCGAGCAGCGAATCTTGCTGCGACTTGGAGAACCGGTGGATTTCATCGATGAAGAGGATGCAGCGTTTTTCGGATTTCTTGGCCTTGTCGATGACCTCGCGGATGTCCTTCACGCCGCTGCTGATGGCGCTGAGGGTGAAGAACTCCGCATCGATGGACTGCGCAATCAACAGTGCGAGAGTCGTTTTGCCCACTCCGGGCGGTCCCCAGAAGATCATCGATTGGATGTTGCCGCTCTCGATGGCCGTGCGCAACACCGCCCCTTCACCCATCAGGTGTTCCTGACCGATGTAGCCCTCAAGCGTGTGCGGGCGAAGGATCTCTGCCAACGGCTGTTTCTGCATAACACGGAAATTGACCGCGCAAAGATAGACAAAATACGGATATGCGGGGAGGGCGAAAGGGGATTTTCTGTAGTCTCTACGGATTAGTCTTCCTTTCTAATTCTTCCACACGTTCTTTCAGTTGTCGGATTTCGTCATCATTCTCCCGTTTTACCGTATGTTTGAATTTGAACATTGCGAGGTCCAACTCCACGGAGGTCTCGCTGCTTTGTATTGGTAAGGTGTCTGACAGGAGTTCTGCCGCCAGTTGTCCGCCACGCTGTACCAATGATTGTTGTACCACTTTGTCGTCCTCGTGTTGCGGTACTTCTGTAATTACACGTGCGAGTTCTTTCAGTTTCGCGTATGCCTCCACAATGGCAATAGTCGTCTCAACTGCCTTGGGGCTTTTCAAAATTGTAGCCAGCATATAGAGTCCTTTTTCGGTGAAAGCCTTTGGAATGGCAGTAGAATGCTTTTGCCGATTGAACCGGTCGAAATTTTCGACCAGTTCATTTTTCTCATTCTTAGATAATTCCAAGATATAGCCATCAGGGAATTTTTCGGGATTATTGCTGACCGCTTCATTAATCCTCTTGGTTTCCACACCATAGAGATCAGCCACATCGGCATCAATTATCACTTGTTGGTTTCTCAAGGTGATCATCTTGTTTTCTACTTCTACAATTGTTGTCATAAATCTTTATTTTGATGATTATAAAACGTTAATATTTCCGCCGACAAATATACAACAAAACCGACCGTTTGTCAAGGGTTTTGTGATATTTTTTTATTCTTGACAACCAATCAATTGTGATTAAATATTAACTATTTTGATTTGAATAGTTAAAATTTGGAATGGGTTTTTGGAAAAAAACTATGTGATACTGCGTATGCGATACGCCCCTACGGCAATTTCCCCGTCAAATACTCGAAATCCCCCAACGACAACTGCTCCGCGCGTTTCGTGAACAGCGGCTCGGTTTCCACGAATGCCTTGTCGAAGGGCAACGACTGCAGGGCGTTGCGGAGGGTCTTGCGGCGGTAGTTGAAGGCTGTCTTCACCACCGTGCGGAAGGTCTTCTCGTCGAAGTTAAGCTTCTTGTCGAAGTTGCGGGTGAGACGGATGACGGCCGACTTCACCTGCGGCGGCGGCGTGAACTCTTGCTCTCCTACGGTGAAGAGATATTCGGTGTCGTAATATGCTTGTAGCAAGACGCTTAGGATGCCGTACTGTTTGTTGCCCGCGTGGGCACACACCCGCTCGGCCACCTCCTTCTGGAACATGCCCACCAGCTCCACCACGGTCTCTTTCTCGTCCAAAACCTTGAACAGAATCTGCGAGGAGATGTTGTACGGGAAATTACCGACAATCACTTTCGGGCCGTCATAAAACGAGGCCAACGGATATTGCAGGAAGTCGCCGTGAATCAGGTTGTTACCCAATTCTGGATAGTGAACTTGCAGATACTCAACGGATTCCTCGTCCAGCTCGATGACGGCGAACTGTGGGAACTCGCGCTGCAGGAGATATTGTGTCAACACGCCCATGCCCGGTCCGATCTCTATTACGTGCGCGTCGGGCGTGCGGATGGCGTCGGCGATATCTTGCGCAATCGCCTGGTTATTCAGAAAATGCTGTCCTAATCGTTTCTTTGCTCGTACCATATTTGTAGATTTGAGACTTGAGACTTAAGACTTAACTTTTGAAGAAAAAAGATATTTTGTCATAAATTCCATTTCGTCCGTTTTCTGCCCAAAGTCTTGCGTCTTACATCTTACGTCTAATTATCCGGCAAAGATACACAATTTTGTAACCTTTTGGTTTTTTTGCATCCTCATGTAGAGACGTTTCATGAAACGTCTCTACAGTGTCAATTTAATCTGTCTGTGTATATTTGTAATTTATGTACTTTTGCACCCATAATAAAAGATGCCGATATGTTCAAGTACCTCAAAGAGAAAAAACAGAAACTGCTCCGATTCTTGTTCGGATCGTTTTCTTTCACCGCGCTGATGTTCGCGTTTCAAGCTTGTTACGGAATGCCTGGGAATCAGATGGAAGCCATTATCCAAGGTAGAGTGTCCGATGTGGAAACCAATGAACCTGTTGAAGGACTGATGGTTGTATCTGAAGATGTCAGTTTTGTGGATACCACAGACCATAATGGGGTTTTCTCAGATGCGGAAAAACGCTATCTGTACGACTTACAAGAATTCCGTTTTACCGTTACGGATATTGACAGTGCGGAACACGGACAGTACGAAACTTTGGATACCATGGTTTATGGTTCTGATTTGAGTCAGCCATTGCAATTTAAAGTCAAGAAAGTTTCTGACGCTCAATAAGATGAGTGCTTTCAAGCGTTTCCTGTTCCGTGTGTTTCGCAAGAATGAAACCGAAATACACGAATTGAACTATCTCTTTTGGGAGTGTACATGGCGGTGCAATCTTTCGTGCCGTCATTGCGGGTCGGATTGCAAATCGGAAACCCGTGTGGCGGACATGCCGTTCGCCGATTTCCTCCGCGCCATCGAGCCCCTGGAGCAACGCTATCCCCGCGACACCGTCATCATCGCCATCACCGGCGGGGAACCGTTATTGCGCGAGGACTTGGCCGATTGCGGTCGTGCCCTACGCCAGCACGGATTCCGCTGGGGCATCGTCAC
Source organism: uncultured Bacteroidales bacterium (assembly GCA_946407715.1). The sequence continues at coordinate 10,001 of CAMJPH010000074.1, forward strand.
CAACGGGATGCTCTATGACGAGGCACGTCATCGCGAGTTGGTAGCTGCCGGACTGAGCTCTGTCACAGTCAGTTTGGACGGGTTGGAGGAAACACACAATTGGTTACGGCAGCATCCGCAGAGTTTCCAACGGGCATTGCGGGCGTTGCGCCTCATCGCAAACGAACCGCGGCTGAACTACGACGTTGTCACCTGTGTGCATAAACGGAACCTGCCAGAGTTACAGCGGCTCAAAGAACTGCTTATCGCCAATGGGATTCGGTATTGGCGGCTGTTCACCATCGCCCCCATCGGACGTGCGGCGGGCGACCCGGAACTGATGCTTAGCCGTTTCCAAGTGGAAGAGATGCTGCGATTTATTGCCGACACACGGCGCGAAGGCAAAATCAACCTGACCTTCAGCTGCGAGGCTTATACAGGAAAGTATGAGGAAGAGGTGCGCGACAGCTATTTCTTCTGCCGCGCCGGCATCAACATCGGGTCCGTGTTGCTGAATGGCGACATCTCCGCCTGTCCGAACATCAACCGATCATTCCGACAAGGCAACATCTATCACGATAACTTGCTGGATGTCTGGGACAACCGCTTTCAAATCATGCGTGACCGCAATTGGATGCGGTGCGGCATGTGTGGATCGTGCAAAGATTACAAGCAATGTCTGGGCGGTGCCATGCACCTGCGACCGGCCGAAGGCGAACCGATTCTGCGGTGCTATAATTTCAGATAATGGTTATGGGTTAGAGGTTATGGGTTATTGAAACCAGGGTTATAGTCAATAGTTCTAAGTTTAAGTTTATCGTACGATTTGAGATTCCGCTCGCTCACTGCGTTCGCGGCGGAATGGTGCGCACCTCCGTATGAGACCAAGGGGGAAGAAGATGGGCGGCGGGGAAATAGCTGCCGTTGTCTGAAGTTTCACGACCGCCGCCCATCTTCTTCCCCCTTTTTCCTTGAATGCGGCGCACCATTCCGCCAGTGACGACAGGAACTGGCGGAATCTCCTCCGTTGAACAACAAATTTCCACAAACAGTCTGAATCATACTTGCGAAACTTGAGAAAGGAGTCCACTTGAAAAAGTCGTTTTGTTCAAAAATAAATCCTGATAATCAAGCGATTACAAATCGAACATTGCCGGTTTAGCACTTTTTCAAGTGGACTCAGAAAGATTTTATATATTTGCCACTTTAGTGGAGAAAATTCAAGTATTTGATTATCAATTTAATAAAATAAAAATTATGCCGAAAATTTCCCAAAAAGGTGCAAGCATGCAGTCTTCCCCTATCCGGAAGCTCGTCCCGTTCTCTGATGCCGCCAAAGCTCGTGGCATCCATGTCTATCATTTGAACATCGGTCAGCCCGACATCGAGACCCCGAAAGGCGCTCGTGATGCGGTGCGCAACGCTGACATCCCGGTGATTGCCTACAGCCACTCCGCCGGTAACATCAGCTACCGCAAGAAATTGGTGGAGTACTACCACAGCGTGGGCATCGAGATCACTCCCGATGAGATCATCGTCACCACCGGCGGCAGCGAAGGCCTCCTTTTCGCCTTCAACAGCTGCATGGATCCCGGCGACGAAATCATCATCCCGGAACCTTTCTATGCTAACTACAATGCTTTCGCCACGATGTGCGGCGTGGTGGTGAAACCCATCGTCTCCACGATTGAGAACGGCTTCGCGCTGCCTTCCATCGAGGATTTCGAGAAGGTCATCACCCCGAAGACGAAAGCCATCATGATCTGTAACCCCAACAACCCCACTGGCTACCTCTATTCCAAGGAGGAAGTCTTGAAGTTGGGTGAGATTGCCAAGAAACACGACCTCTTCCTCTTCGCCGATGAGGTTTATCGTGAATTCTGTTACGATGGCGCCCAGCATTTCTCCGTCATGGAGTTGACCGACATTGCCGACAACGTGGTGCTTTTGGACTCTGTGTCAAAGCGTTACAGTGCATGCGGCGTACGAGTGGGGGCTTTCATCACGCATAACAAGGAGGTTTACAATACCGCGATGAAGATGGCGCAGGCCCGTCTGAGCCCGCCTTCCTACGGTCAGATCCTCGGCGAGGCCGCCGTTGATACTCCCAAAGAGTATTTCGAGAGCGTCAACAAGGAATACGTAGCTCGCAGAAACACCATCGTGAACGGTGTGAACGCCATCCCTGGCTGTTTCGTGCCGATGCCGAAGGGTGCTTTCTACTGCGTCGCCCGCCTGCCTATCGACGACTCCGACAAATTCTGCCGCTGGCTGCTCGAAGACTTCAGCTACAACGGAGCCACGGTGATGTTCGCTCCTGCCACCGGCTTCTATTCCAAGAAGGGTCAAGGCGTTAACGAGGTTCGTATCAGCTACTGCCTCAACGTCTCCGACCTGGAGAAAGCTGTTGAGTGCCTCCGCGAAGCCCTCAAGGTCTATCCAGGACGCAC
>CAMJPH010000075.1 GCA_946407715.1 uncultured Bacteroidales bacterium
ACCGCGCTGTGGCGGTCCACATTGGAAACCGTGATATCCGTGGGTGCGGGACAAGCAGGCTGCCTGTCAATAAGCACGCGGATCTGGTTTTTCGAAGTGGTGCAGTAATTATTGCTTGCACTCGGGCTGCTGGGATCTATGTTACTGCCATCTTGATAGCTGTAATGACCCTGATTAGAAGAGACTGTATAAGTGAGGAACGAAGTATTGCTTTTGTAACTACCCGTGTTATCATCAACGATAATAGCCACATTGCGAGTGCCGTCATACTCAAACGGCGTGTCAAGCGTGATAGTCGTCCAGTCATTGTCAGCGAAACTCACCGTGCCGCTGAACACTTTGTTGGCTGCGGAGACCTGAATCCAGTCAGAACTGCTTGAGAAGCTGCTCTTGGTAGTGCTCACCATATAAATGTCCAAATCACGGTTGCATTGAATAGTGTTGTTCTTGTAGAAGTCAATGCTCAGAATATCGCCGGCCTCGCCCAATTCCGCAGTAGTGTAGATTTGTTGTGTAAGGGAATAATTATAATAGTTGTTGAAAGGCAGGAAATTGCTCGTGGAAGTGCCGGAACCGATAGTCACCATGTCGGAAGGCACGAAGCTGACCACGTTGCTCCAAACGCTCTGCTCGTCACCGCAGTTGGCGCGCACCTTAACGGTATAGGCTGCCTCGGCGGTGAGGCCGGTCAGCGTGTAAGGATTGGCAGTGACGTTAATAAGGTTGGTTTCGTCACCGTTAAGGCAAATCTGCCATGCCGTGACCGTACCGTTCTCCGTCCAGCTTAACGTGGCGGTCGTGCTGGTGGTTTCCGTGACGACAATATTGTGAGGTTTCGGACAGGCTGAAAGACCGCAATCGACCGTATAATTGGTGGTGGTCATTGCACCGATGCCGGAAACAATCACGTCACCGAACACATCCAATATTGAGTAGGAGCATTCACTGTTGTAGCTGCCGTTCACCCACACGAACTTGATGGCTCTGCCGTTGCAGACAGAAAGTGTGTAGGTTTGTGTTTCGTTGGCATCGGCGGCATTTGTGTTGGAAAATGTTCCAAGCACCTCATTGGAGGCCTCATCCACCACTTGGATAGCGGCACCGTTCCAACCGTCGCCATAGCTGTCAGTAAGCTCAAACGTAATATCGCAACGGTCTTGGGCAAGACAATCGGTGGTGAAACCTACAGCATCGGTCCAGTCGCTCAAGTCACCATCACCACAGTCGGCCTGCACCTGCACATCGTAATGCGTGGATGAGGCGAGATTGGTGAGCGTGTAAGGGCTTGTGACATTGGAAATGAGGGTGTTGTTCAGCTTGATATTGCAAGATTGGGCTGTGGAAGACCAGCTTACCACAGCGGAAGTGCCGCCATTGTAATTGACCGTCACATACTTAGGTTTCTTGCAAGAATTCGTGTCCGTGCTCACCAACTGCACATTTTGGGTCAGCTTGGCACCGTCAGACACGTTCACGGTGATGGTTTTGGAATTATAGCCCTCGGCGGAATAGGTCACCGAATATTGCCCACCTTTGATGGGACGATGATAAGTGCCGTATGGCAATGCGGTTTCCACGTAAGAGTGGTATGCGTCGTGGTTGTTAACATAGACCATCGCCTGCAGCGGCTCGCCCGTTAGCGAGTCAGTTACCGTGCCGTGGATGCCGTAGTTGGCTTCCTCAATGAAGTTCAGCAGGGAGTGGTAGGCATAGTTCCAATAATTCGGAAGCACACTGGTGGAGAGCACTTTGTCGCCCACCTCGATGGTGACGTGGCGTGTGCCGAGAAACCAGTTGTGGTAGTCCTGCATGGAACCCGTGATGACATACCAGTCGCCGCCCTCGGTGATTCCGTTGTTTTCCTCCGTGAAATAAGAGGACGAGTAGGTGTGACAGGTATCGGCGAATTTGCGTCCCACATATTGCCACCACGCATCATCAGCGTGAGCGCGCGTCGATGTCCTCCAGGCATCCCACGGATAGTTGAAGACCTCCGCGCCACCATGGAAGTTCGCGGCCAAGGTGAAGTTGTGTTCATCGAAGAACTGCATCATCGCCGACACTTCCGGCTCATAACCCGAACCGATGGTTCCCCCTGCCTGAGGAAACGAGCGGTTCAAATCCACCCCATTGTAGTTCGCTCTTGTGGAGGTCGGTGAAGTGTTGATTTGGGTGTTGGAAGTGTGGTAAGTTCCGTCCGGATTGTGCAGCGGGCAAATCCAGATGTCGAAGTTGTTCACCATATTCGTTAGCCGCGTGTTCGTGTTGTAGTTGGAGAGCAGCATGTCAATCAAGCGAAGCATGAAATAGTAGCCGACCACTTCATCGCCATGCATAGTGGAAGTGTAGAAGATGGAGGGTTTTCCCATATTGTTGTTGAGGTTATTGCTGATATGGGCGCAGAGAATCTTACGGCCGCCAGGAGTCGAAGCCAGAATCGTGTCTATTTTGCACAGATTCGGATAGCGGGTCTGGAAGGTGTCCATCATGGCCAAATAGGTGCTGTAGGTCGGATAGCGGTTCCAGCCATTGACCATCTCCGCATAATTCGTGGCCATTGTCACATCTACGTCTGCGCGTGTCGGCTGCACCACCGAATACGGGATTTCCCGTGCAAGGAAATTGTCGTAGTCCTTGTATGACAGCCAGATGCGCGTGTTGAACGTGCCATCGGTGTTGCGCTGCACACGGTCAATGGAGAACTCCTGCGACAACGCATTCAGCGTGGTGGCATCCAAAACAGTCTCCACGTATGTTTCCGAATTAGGGAAGGTTCGTCTATCCTGCGCGTAAGCAGTCCCTACCAAAAAACAGGACAACAAAGTAAAAAGTAAAAGTTGGATTCTTTTCATAATGTATTCTTTTATTAATAATTAACGATTAGATTCAATATATGATAAAACCAATTACAAAGGTGATTTTTTTGTAAAAGAGCCGCTCTTTCACGGAGCGGCTCTTTTTGAAATCTGGACTTTCAAAATTATCTGTAGAGAATAACGTTTCTGTTTCTGTCGATAGTGAAGTCACCCCATTCTTCCTTGATGTACTGGTCGCCGACCACGATGGCGGCGGGCAGGTTCTTCTTCACAGTGACTTTCACGTTCTCGGAGTAGTCATCGCCGATACGCAGTTCCTCGAGGTAGAGGATAGCGCCTTCGATGATACTGCCGTCTTCCTGCTTGATGGCACCGGCTTTTTCTTCAAAGTCTTCCAAGCTGATGAAAGACTCTTTCAGGAAGCGGGTGGCATCGGCGTAGTTCATGAAGATTTCCTCGCTGTTGTCGCCGATTTGGAATTTCAGGGACTTGCTGTTAGCATAACAAGTACCTGTGACTTTTTCACCATCGATGGTGACGGGAACGGTGCGTTCTTGAATCACGGCGATGCCGGTAGGTACTTTCGCGATGGTGTCATTTGTGGGCACGTAGTCGTCACGCAAGATGGCGAACTCAGTACGGCGGTTCAGTGCATGGGCGGCCTCCTGCTCCGGTTTCGACGGCAGTGAGTTAATGTAGTCCTCGGTCAAGTAGGTTCCTTTTGCGAAGAAATATTTTTTGCCGTTGTAAGTGGAGTACATGTCTTTGTCGAGGCGGCGCGGCACACGCTCACCGTAGCCCTTCGGCACAATACGGTCGGCGGCGATGCCTTTCTCCAACACCAGGAAATCCACACAGCTTTGGGCACGCTTTTGCGACAGGATGTCGTTCTTCTCTTCAGTGTCACGCGCATCGGTGTGGGAACGCAACTCAACCACAATGGTCGGGTTCTGTACCATAATATTATATAAGTACATCAGCGAGTCTTGATATTGCGGTTTCAGGTCCCATTTTGCCAAGTCGTAGAGGATTTCAGGCAACACGATAGGTTCTTTCGGGATGGGTTCGAGAGTGAAATCCTGTTTGAGGTCAGTGTTCTCGGTCAGTCCGACGGTTGTCTGCTTGGCAGTGTTGCCGCGCTCCCAGTAACCTTTCTTGGAAATCTTGATATCGTAGGTGGTTGCGCCGAGGATTTTGGTCTTGTCGAAGTGGTAGTAACCTTTTATGTCAGTGGTGGTTTTGTAAGAGGTGCCGTCAGAACCGACTATTTCCACCTCAACGCCATCCATGTACTGACCGTTGTTCTTGTCGCGGACATAGCCGGAAAGCGTATAAACGAGCGGACGGAGGAGGAAGTAGTAGATGTCGTCGCCGCCGCGGCCACCTTGACGGTTGGAAGAGAAATAACCTTTCGCAAGATATGGGGACTTGGATTGCGGATCGATGGCTTCATTTTCATCAAAGATGATGCCGATTTCATCGCCGGAGGAATTGATGGGGACCATCAGGTTCTCGGCATCGCCAAATTCACCGTTCTTATAGTGGGAGACGAAGAGGTCAAGACCGCCGAGGCCGGGATGTCCGTCGGAGGAGAAATAGAACTCCTCTTCATTGCGCCACACAGGGAAAACTTCCTGTCCTTCGGTGTTGATTTTGGGTCCAAGGTTGGTGATGTTGGTGAACTTGCCGGTTTTCTTGGTGCGGGTGGCTGTGTAGATGTCATAACCGCCGTATCCGCCGGGCATGTTGGAAGCGAACCAGATGGTGAGTTCATCATCGGAGATGTAGGGGTGGACGTAGTTGTATGTGGAGTCGCCAAGGTCAACGATTTCGGCTTCGCCCCAAGCTTTGCCTTTCTTCATGGATTTGTGGATGTAGCAGCCCTGCACTTTCTTCTTGTCTTGCGGGCATTTGGTGAAATAGACGACGGAGCCTTTGCGGTTGGCGCACGCCTCGCCCTCGTTCACGCCGGTGTTGAGTGTGTTGCCCTGGTCCATGGAGGTCACAGGAGACCATTCGCCTGGCCAGTCGGTGTTTTTACTCTTGGGTTTCGTGGTGATATAGATGTCGGAGAATGCGCCCGTGGTCCATTGGTCGGTGCCTTTGCCGACGGAGCCTTCACGGTTGGAGGAGAACATGATGGCGTTGCGCTTGTCATAGTTTGCCCAACGAGGAGCCCATTCATCCTCTTTGGTGTTGAACTTCTTGAGGTTTTCGACCTCATAGCGGGTGGGGTTCTCGTTCCACATTTTGGCTTTGTTGCAACCGTCGATGCGCACATCCACACGCGGGTCGTCGGAAACGCGCTTTTTGTAGTTGTTGTAATATTTCAGTGCCAAGTCGTAGTCGCCGCGCAGGTTATAGATGCTGCCCAAATGGAAGAGTATCATCGGGTTGTCTTTCTGATAGTTCTTCTTTTCCAAGCGGAGATATTGTTGTTCGGCCTTCTTGAGGTCGCCCATGATGCGGTAGCACTCGGCAATCTGGAAAGTGGCGCGCTGAATCTCCACGCGGTTGGACTTCAATTTCTTAATTCCTTTCTTGTATTCGTTCAACGCATTTTCGTACTGGCAGTCGCGGAACAGATTGTCGGCAGGACGCAGGATGGATTGCGCTTTGATGCCGTAAACACTTGAGAATAAAACGCTTAAAACAAGCAATAGGATTTTGTATTTTTTCATTTTACAACAATTTTCCTAATTAAATTTAAGGCGGCTAAAATACAAATTTTTTTGAAACCATGTGAAAAGGGATTTTTTCTTTTTTTTGTGTATTTTTGCCGCGCTAATTGTTTACGGATGGAAAAGATTTACTTTACCGATTTTGTAAAAGCCGATATTGGTCACGCGCATGAAAAGTTGCGTGAGTGTCAGCGAAAATACCCGGCTTCGCCGTTGTTCAACATGTTCTGCCTCAAAGACGTTTCGTTAAAGATTCAGGGACGGCAGCGTGCGAAAATGCTCCTCACCCTACCCGACAAGCTTCGTTTCGATGCTCTGCAACTCGAAACCGCCCCGATTGTGGAGGTGCGCGAAAAGCCGCAGCTCAACATCGTGGAGAACCATCCGCACACCACATCGCCTCTGCACCCTATCTTCGTCAAGCACCCTTCTCCTGACCATGAGAACCGTCAGGCACTTATCGATCAGTTGATTGAAAAATTTTCCAAGGATGCTCCCAAAATCATTTATTCCCCAGATGTGCATGATGCCGACGCCGACTACGGAATGGAAAGTTCCATTGAAGATCAGAGTATTGTAAGTGTTTCATTGGCAAATATTTATGCTGATCAGGGCTACTATGACAGAGCCATACAAATGTTCGAAATATTAAAGTTGCATTTTCCAGAAAAAAATAGTATTTTTGCCGCCCGAATTGAAGAACTGAAAAAAATGATGACAGAGGGGTGATTTTGGCATCGTTTTTGCAATGAGATTCGGCGAAAAATTTGAATTGTAAGTAATTAAATCATAAACTAAAAAGTTAAGAAAGATGTTTACATTGTGTGTAGTATTAATCATTTTGGCAAGTATCGTGCTGGCTTTCGTCGTTCTGATCCAAAACTCCAAGGGCGGTGGTCTGGCTTCCAATTTCGCCTCCTCCAACCAAGTGATGGGCGTGCGCAAAACCGCTGACGTGCTAGAAAAAACCACATGGGGTCTCGCTGCCGGCATCATGCTGCTCTGCTTCGTCTGCGCTTTCATGTCCAAGAGCGAATACAATAGCCTCCATGGCACTGGCACCCAGGTCGAACAGACAACCACTGACGATGCTGCTGAAGAATAACAGAAAAAAATGACGGAAAGATAAAACATGCAATACCTGTTGGTGTTGTGTGTTTTTTGTTTGTAATTAAAATATTGATTCAATGAATATTAAGCACGAAAACGTTCCTGGTCACGTTCAGGAACTCGTAATTGAAATCCAGAAGGAAGATTACGCTGAAAAGGTAGAGAATGCGTTGAAGAAACAACGCCGCGAAATTGCTGTTCCCGGCTTCCGCAAGGGTAACGCCCCCATGGGCATCGTAAAGAAAATGTACGGCAAAAACGTCCTTGTGATGGAAATTGACCGTATCGTCAACGAAGAAATCGAGAAATTCTTCAAAGATAACGAAGTGAAATACATCTTTGAGCCCATGCCCGTCGAAGGCAAGTCAAAAGTGGATTTCGACAATCCCGACAACTTCACTTTCACCTACGAATATGCTCTCCGTCCTGAGGTTAATATAGACTATAAAGCCATGCCCGCCGTCGTCGATTTCACTATCGTTCCCGGTGAGGAGGAAATCAAGAGCTACATCGACCAGCTCCGTGAACGCCACGGCAAATATGTCATGCCCGAAACTATCGAGGCAAACGACAGCGTGTCAGTGGATTACGGCGGCGAAAAGGAAGCTTTCTTCTTCTTGAGAGATCTTAAGGAAGATGCCAAGAAGTCGCTCCTCGGCAAGAAGGTGGGTGACAAGGTCTCCATGGCCATGCGTACAGCTTTCAACACCGACGCACTCTTCGCACGCGCTTTCGACCTCAAGGTGGAGGAACTCAACGCTGACGATCCTTACACCTACGAACTGACCATCAAACGTATCGGCCGCATTGAACCTGCCGATCTGAACGAGGAATTCTTCAAGGCTGCTTATCCCAACGGCAACATCACCACAGCGGAACAGCTTACGGAAGAGGCCAAGAACGTCATCGCCGGCCAATACAAACCCGATACCGAGCGTCTGTTCATGAACAAGGCTATCGAAACGTTGCTTGACAATGTCACCGTGGAGCTTCCCGATGACTTTATGAAACGCTATATCAAGGCTGTCCAGAAAGACATGGACGATGAGAAACTGGAGAAGGAATTCGACCAGTACAAACGTTCTTTCGCATGGCAGATCCTGGAGAACAACATCGTGGAAGGCGAGGACGTGAATGTCACCCGCGCCGACATCGAGAACTATTTCCGCGACTATTTCATCAAGAACTATTTTGGAAACTTCAACGCCGACAGCGTGAAGGATCAAGTGGATAAGATTGTCGCCGACTCCATGAAGAATCAGGAGTATGTGAAGAATGCATACGACATGCTCTATGACCAGAAGTTGGTTGAGGTGTTGCGCAAGAAGATGAATATTGAGCATAAAGAAGGCGATTTCAAGGCTTTCATCGATGTGATTTCTCCGAAGGATGACAAGAAGGAGGAGAATGCGGAGAAACCCAAGAAGACCACGAAGCGCAAAACCGCTGAAAAAGCAGAGGAAGCTGCCTCTGAAGCCGCTCCCGCCGAGGAAAAGCCGAAAAAAACAAGAGCCAAATCCACTAAAAAAACAGACAAAGAGTAATTTATGAGAGACGAATTCAGAAACTACGCGCTGAAGCAGCATGGCATCAGCAGCCTGAAAATGGACCGTTACACGTCCATGACTCGCAACTACATCACTCCGTACATCATCGAGGAGCGCCCGATGAACATCACCCAGCTGGATGTGTTCTCCCGCCTGATGAAGGACAGAATCATCTTCATGGGGGTGCCGATCGATGACGATGTGGCCAACATCATCCAAGCGCAGCTCCTTTTCCTTGAATCGCAGGATTCCGAGCGCGACATCCAAATCTACATCAACAGCCCCGGAGGCATGGTCTATGCCGGACTTGGCATTTACGACACGATGCAGTATCTGAAACCCGATGTCTCCACGATTTGTACGGGCATGGCCGCCTCTATGGCCGCTGTGCTGATGTGCGCCGGTGCCAAAGGCAAGCGTTTCGCGCTCCCGCACTCCCGCGTCATGATTCACCAGCCTATGGGCGGTGCGCAGGGTCAGGCTTCCGACATTGAAATCGAGGCCCGCGAGATCCAGAAAATCAAGAAGGAGCTCTATGAGATCATCGCCTACCACTCCGGCAAAGATTACGACCAAGTGTGGAAGGACAGCGACCGCGACTACTGGATGACGGCCGCAGAGGCCAAAGAGTACGGCATGATCGACCAGGTGCTGGGCCGTGACCAACGGAAATAATCACGAGTGATTTACTGATTATTGCGTAAGCTGGTTACGTTGATACAATGAAAGACTGGTGTCTGGAGTGATTTCCGGAACTGGTCTTTCTTTTAATATGAAAGAATAATGTTGTGAAAAAACTGGGTTTGATATTGATGGTATGCGTTCCGCTGTTGGCGTTTGCACAGCAACGGGAGCTTCGACATGAACTTGACGTTTATGCAGGTTATGCGTGGCGCGATTCCGTCTCAGGTGTTGCGTTGCAGATACAGTATGCTTTTGGCCCTGATCCTCACATTGATTTGTTGGCGGCCACTTCTTTTGGCACGGGTACCCGACAGGCATGGGATGTGCGTTTCCCGAAATATACTCTTGGGGGCACCTCTATAGGGGTTCGTATCCATTCTAACGTTGATAAACCTGTTTCTGTGGGGCTTTCTTTGTTGGCAGGTGTTGACTGGGATTTGCTTTACGAAAAGATAAGTCCAACATTGTCCAAAAGAACATTATACTTGCATGGAAGTCTGGATGGGAAACTTCAAGTCAATTTTTTGCTGAACCCACAGACTTCGTTAGGCGTTTTTTACGATTATTCGTTCAAGTACCCTTTTTCTCGTGCTGTCTCGGTGAGCAATTTGCCGAATGTTCACACGGCGGGTATTGTGTTCGGGTATAAATTCAAAAGAAAAGCGGAATAATGGCAAAGAAACATAATATAGACAGAACATGTAGCTTTTGCGGGCGGGAAATCCCCAATAACCAGTTTATTATCGGTGGTTTTGACGCGATGATATGCAGTGACTGCTTAGAGGCAGCGATGGACATCTATCACCAGCATCAGTCGGAAATTGACCGCAAAGAGCTTTCCCAAATCAAACTTAAATTACTGAAGCCGAAAGAGATAAAGGCCAAATTGGACGATTATGTCATTGGTCAGGAGGAAGCGAAGAAGGTGCTTTCGGTGGCGGTTTATAACCATTACAAGCGGTTGATGCAGGAAACGGACAAATCGGATCCGGATGTGGACATTGAGAAGTCCAATGTGTTGCTGATAGGGGAGACGGGTACTGGTAAGACCTTGTTGGCCAAAACGATAGCCACGCTGTTGGATGTGCCGTTCTGCATTGCCGATGCTACCGTTTTCACGCAGGCCGGTTATGTGGGCGAGGATGTAGAGAGTATCCTCACCCGTTTGCTGCAAGCCGCCGACTACGACGTGAAGCGTGCCGAGCGCGGTATTGTCTTCATCGACGAAATCGACAAAATAGCCCGCAAAGGTTCTGAGAATCCGTCCATTACGCGTGACGTGTCAGGCGAGGGCGTGCAGCAGTCGTTGCTGAAGCTCTTGGAGGGTTCGTTGGTGAATGTACCGCCGCAAGGAGGCCGCAAACACCCCGAGCAGGAGTTCATACAAGTCAATACGCGCCACATCCTGTTCATCGGCAGCGGTGCGTTCAACAACCTGTCGAACATCATTTGCGACCGTATGAACACGCATGCCATCGGTTACAACACGAAGAATATCAACTTCAACCCGCAAGAAGCGCTGAAATATGTGAGTGCGCAGGATGTGAAGGAATTCGGGCTGATTCCCGAGCTGTGCGGCCGTTTCCCGGTCATCACCTCTTTGAACGCGCTTGATCGTGATGCGCTGAAACGTATCCTCACCGAGCCTAAGAACGCCTTGGTGAAGCAGTACATCGCCCTCTTCAAGATGGATGGAATCTCGTTGAGCTTCACCGAAGATTGCCTTGACTACATCGTGGATAAGGCGGTGGAATTGCAACTCGGTGCCCGCGGACTGCGCGCCATCGTTGAGAAAATCATGACTGATGCCATGTTCGAATTCCCGAGCCTCAACAAACGGAAAATTGAGGTCGATAAGGCCTACGCGCAGGAGAAGTTCGAGAGTTCGATCTTCTCGTTCAAGGACAAGTGATTCGTTAGTAGTTAACAATTAGCAGTTAACAGTTGGGGATGTCGGTGCGGCATCCCTTTTTTGTTTCGCTATAATTAGATTTAAGGCTGAATTTGCGTCAATAGGGGCTACGGCGACCTCATCGTCACGTTTAGGCAGGTCGCCTCGAACAGAACAGAAGCCACCTTTTCCAGCAACTTCCCAGATTTTCCCGTCAGACCACCCTGCTTGTGCTCAATCGTATTGTTCCAAGCCAAGTAATTCATGATGCTTTCTGTTGTGTGATTGTATCGTTCTACATACGCATGACAAAAAACAGACAATTATTTTTAACAAAAACACAAACATCAAACGGGATTTTTTCTTTTCGGATGTAACAAAAATGGTGGCGTGTGCGACAAGCGGAATGTAAAAGACAAAATGTAGAATTATGAAAAAGATTTACACCATCATCATCGCAATGCTGCTCTGCGGATGGGTGCAGGCGCAGATCGACAGTTTGCAGTTGATTCCGGCGACAGTGCCGTTCAGCTGCGATTTCAACAGCCAAAGCGAGAACCAGCGTTGGATCCTGACGCGGTCGAGCTGCTTCATGGCTGAACCCTCGAACCGTTTCGTCATCGGCACGGGCACATCCGTGGCGGGCGGCGCGGACAAGTCGCTGTATGTCAGCGGCGACACGACCGGACTGGAAAGCTACGGCGCCAACAGCGAGTCCTGCCGGCTCTTTGCCGAACGGATTCTCGATTTCGGGAACATCCCGCAGAACTGGGTGCTGGAGCTGGATTGGAAGGCGTCGGGCAACCAGAACGGCTCGAATGTCATTGGCGGGTTGAAGGTCTTCCTGCGCGACACCGCCGACCTGATGCCGCAGGAAATGCCAGACTATGCGGAGGAACATCTGGAGTTGGCGGTGAACGACACTGGTTGGCGGCACATCCGCATCCCCCTGCAGAATGTCTCGGGGGTGAATACGCTGCAGTTCTACACGTGGGGCTATCTCAATGCGAATGCGCGGCTCGTGCCGGCGGCCATCGACAACATCGCCATCACACCCGCCACGTGCGACGCGCCGCAGTTCACGGTCACGACGGTCGGCACACGTGCGGTTTTTGATTGGCAGAGTAGTGATACCGACACGTTCCTGATTGTTTACCGTCCCTCTTTCGGAACAGATCAAGATGTTGAATATGAGGAAATTGTCGGTAACACGGATACCATTAGCGGTTTGTTGCCCAATACGGAGTATATCGCGTGGATGGCGAAGATTTGCGGCTCAGACACCTCCGCCATGTACCTGGGAACGCATTTCATAACAGGTTGCGGCA
>CAMJPH010000076.1 GCA_946407715.1 uncultured Bacteroidales bacterium
CGCCTTCGCGCAGCACCTTGATGACGCCGAAGGTCTCGATGTCCTTCGAGATGCGTTTGGGCAGTTCGCTTTTCAGGTCCTTGCCTTTGTATTCTTTCAGCACATCGTTTTGTGTGCTCTCAAGGAAAGCCCACAATCGGCGCAGGTCGATGGCTAATTTCTTGTCCATGTCCTTGGGCAGGCCCCAATAGTATAGTTGCGCATCGGGCGACTGGGCTTCCACGTCGTTCTGCCCATTGGCCGTACGTTCCTCGTGGGTGCTGCCCACCAAGGCTTTCTCTATGAGTGCCTCAAAGGCTTGCTCGTTGGTTTTGCTTGTATTCATTTTGTTGGTTTTTCTTGTATTAACACAATCCAGCGGCCGCCCTTGTCAGGGCCATCGTGTCTGATGAAACCCAACTCCTGAAGTGCAGCTAAGTCACGTTGAACGGTCCTTGGAGATACTCCTAATACCCGCGCTAATGTATCGGAGTTTTCTACGACATTTTCTACGACATTTTCTACGACATTTTCTACGACATCCTCACCATTTTCTAGGACATGCTTTTGTCCTGTTTCCATCAATCTTTTCAGCACATTTCTCTGTCTTTCATTTAGTTTTGAATAATTATCTAGGACATTTCCTGTGACATTTTCTACGACATTCCCATCATCCGCCTCACCCTCTTCAGGAATCCAATTATAAGGCACAATCATGCGAATATAGTTGCCGCCGAACTCAAAATTCTCACGCCCGTATGTGCGCATGATGCGGTTCATGCCCGAGCCAAGCGACTCCACCATCTCCACATCGCGGAAAACGCGCATCAACTCCCTGTTGCGAGGCAGACTCACCCCATTGAAAAAGTCCTCTTTGGTCAGACCCAACGGAATTCGCCCTATGGAGGTGATTTCCAAACGGTCGGAAAAGAGTTCGATTTTTGAAGGTGCTCCGTAAATATAGTCGTTATGGACAACTGCGTTGATAACCGCCTCGCGCACTGCGATTTTATCCCATTGCGGGGTGTCGATTCGCCTTGTCGAGGTAATCACCGACGACACCTTGTTTTCCACGTCCAGCTTGTCAAGTACTTTCATTGTGGCGGTAATCAGGCAGCAATAACCGTACTCGTTGTTAGAGATAAGGTCGCAACGGTCTTTGCCCGCGTATTTTGCCAACTTCATCGAATTGCCGTTCTCATCGGCGAGCAGGTATGCCACATAATTGTATTTCCCGTCGTCGGTCATCAAATCGAGCGACCGGATAAAATTG
Organism: uncultured Bacteroidales bacterium; assembly: GCA_946407715.1. The sequence goes on from CAMJPH010000076.1 coordinate 1,253, forward strand.
TCGTTGAGTTGGAAACCTTTTTCGGTGTAGTAGATTTTGAGTTGGGCGAAAGTCAAGTCTTGGCGCGGAGAAACCACATTCTTGAGCGAGTTGTGTACCCTTCGGGCAAAAAGGTCTTCGATTTGTTCATTCGTCATTGGTTCGGCTGCCGTACCCACACGGATAAAACAGCCCTTTTCCGAAAGGCCGTAACGTGTTTTGTAATAAGGTTTTTCGCTTCCACTGGCGATAAAAATCTTGATAACGGGGATATTGTCGATTTCCTCAACCTTGACATCGAACAATCCCATCGGCGAAGGTGAAATCCCCGTGCGGATGTGATCCTTGATTTTCAGCATATCGCCGTCAATGTCTTTCACCCCGACAGCCTTCCCGTCATCATCCACACCGATGTAAATGATTCCGCCTTCCCGGTAGTTAAGAAACGCCACCACCTCACGCTCCAAATCAAGCTCGCGCGTCAGTTCCCTCTTAAATTCTATGCGGTTTGTCTCCGTCATTTTACATAATTCTTTGTTTGGCAAAACTACAACATTTTATGCTTTCATCCCACTTTCACCTTTCCAGTCACCACTTCATTGATGATGATCTGCTTCCGCTCCTGAAGGAGAGAAATCATTTTGTTAGATTCACTTATTGCCTCATCTATTTTTCTTGTGCGTTTGCTTAAATAGTCCACTATTTGCTTTTGCTCTGTAATTGGTGGAATAGGTAACTTGACACAATTCAAATTTGATTGGCTAAGTTTGGGCTGGGCAGAACCTGTAATAAACAATGTATAGTCAGCCGCTTCCATCACATAAGCCAAATAGTCATAATCATCCCTAATGGGTTTGAGAATATGGGCATGATTATTTACCCAAAACTTACCCTCTGCTTTATAAATTAGTGGCAAGTTCCTCATAAGCAAATTTGCTCCATCTTCGCCAATCAGCAAAACCTTATCATCAACATTATAATAGTCGATTTTATCAATAACTCCAGATGCTCCGTAATAATCGTATTGTGGATTATTCCGAGAGCGTTGGTCTGCCGTTATTGGCATTCTCAATTTATCCAAGTTGTAAAACAAATACCTATATGGCAATAATTGCCAATGTTCCGGCACCTCTCCAATCCATTCCACGCCGCTGTCCTTCATTTTCGCATTGGGGTTGAGGCCTTTGGTTACGGCGCGGTTGATGATGATTTGCTTGCGCTCGTTCAAGAGGTCAATCATTTTCTGCTGCTGCGTTATGGCGGCGTCTATCTTCGCGGTTGCGGTGTCGAGGTAGTTGGCTATGGCGGTTTGCTCTTCAGGCGAAGGACAAGGAATAAACTGGTTTTTCAATTCATTATACGACAAAGTCAATCGTATTCCCGTTCCCATACCATGAAACATCTTTTTGGCATCCATGGATTTCAAGAAGTATGTGAAATACCTTGAATTTGCAATCTCCGTAGGGCGTAAACTAATATATGCAGAAGTAATCACACCACGCTCTTGAACCTGTGCAACTCTTTGGGAAATAAAGTCATAATTCAGATTCAATCCATTTATCATAATGTCATAAGGCTCAACAATCGTGTATTTGCTGATTGTGTCAAGCACATCAGACTCTTCACTTTGGTTTACCTTTCTAACTATATCTCCATAACGGAATTGAAGTTGCAGCCTTTCTTTACAATTAGTATTCTTCGTCGTGTTCTCCGACATAAGAAAACGCCATCGTTTCATTTCCCAATGCCCCGGAATCTCCCCGAGCCATTTCACGCCGCTGTCCTTGTATGTATCGTATCGTTGCATAAGGTCAATTTTCGGGGTTATTCTCGTTGAATTCGTCAATCCATTCCTTCAGTTTTGCCTGCAACAACGTCTTGTCGGGCAGATACAACGAATATTGCGCCGCGTAAACGTTGGCATCTTTGGGCAACGTCAGTTCCACCAAGGCGTCGTTCTTCTCCTCGCAAAGGAGAATCCCAATGGTCGGTTTTTCAAACTCCTGCATCACATAGCGGTCGTAATAGTTGACATACATTTGCATCTGCCCCAAATCCTGATGGGTGAGTTTCCCCGTCTTCAAATCAATAAGGACATAACATTGGAGCAAACGGTTGTAAAACACCAAATCAACATAAAAATTCTGCTCGTCAAAAGTGAAACGTTTCTGTCTCGCCTCAAAAAGGAATCCCTTGCCCATCTCCAACAGGAATTTCTGCATCTTTTCAATTATGGCATTTTCCAACTTGGTTTCTGTATAGGCGGCATCGGGCTTGAGTCCCAAAAATTCCAATGTGACAGGGTTCTTGATGATGTCGTCAGGTTTTTCCATCGTTTGCCCCTCACAAGCCAAACGCATCACCTCATCCTTGTTGCGACTTAGTGCTAAACGCTCGTACAGGCTACTGCCGACCTGGCGACTAAGTTGTCTAACACTCCACTGCTGCTGGGCACATTCAATTTCATAGAAACTACGGGCGTCAAGATTGTCAACCCGCATTAGAACGAGATAATGGCTCCACGAGAGAGTAAAACGTGGTTGCCGGATTTGCGCAACACTGTTGCCTGAATCGTCAACTTTTTGTTTTTCAGTATTTTGAAATTTGCGCAACACTGTTGCCTCAATTTGCGGATGTGCGTATGATTGATAAAAAAGCCTACATCTTCTTAATGTGTCATAAGTCCAGTCATCACCAAACTTTTCCATTAGTTTTTTGGATAATTGGCGAAGCAAATCTTTGCCATAGGCCGCCCTCTCCCCTTGCTGCTCATCTTCAAAAATATACCGGCCCACTTCATAGCGGGCTTTCACCTCTGCAACATTGGCCGTGACATAGACAAGATTTCGCGACTGTTCAATGATGGCCGACACCTTATCAAACAAAGCAGTCAACCTTCCATCCTGCGTATTGCTCAATTCATTTTTTTTCATTTCCAAAACTCTACATCAAATTAAACAGTGACTGAATAAACCCTTGGCTCTGTCGGTCGAGTTCGAAGATGTCGCGCTCGTTTTCTTCGAGGGTACGCAACGGTACAGGCTTGTAGAAATACTTGTTGAACGAGATTTCGCAGCCTATCTTGGTCGGCGGCAGATTGATCCACGCATCCGCCACATACGGTCGCACCTCGCGCTGGAAATACTCGTAGATGTCTTCCTTCACGGGAATCTTTTCTGTGTCGCGCAAGTCGCTGTCGGTCTCGTATTCCACATATTGGGCGACATAGCTGCCTTTTTCGCCCGGGAAGAAGCCGTAGTCCGCAAGGCGTTTCTCGTCAATGCCATACACATCCACGAGTCTCTCCACTTCCTTGCTGCCTGTCTTATGCTGTTTCTTCACCACGGGCTTGGCTTCTGGATCGGTCACCGACATGGCACGGGCGATGGCATTCAATTTGTTGCCTTTCACGTCCAACTTCAATGCCTTGGCCGCAGCCTCAATCTGCGCGACAAACTGGTTGTAGTCCATGAAGACCTCCGTGCCGATGGCATGCATCAGTTGCTTGGCCGCATCCATCAACTCGCGGCGGCTCTGCCATTCCTTGATGCTGATGAGTTTCGCTAACTTCTTGTCGGTCAACTTTATCTCGTTGCCGTTCAAATACTCCTTGATGTCCGGGATCTCAGCGTCCAAACCTTCAAACACTTGGTTGCCGTAGGTCTGGTACAGCCATTTCGAGAGCTCGAGTTCGCCATTGTCATAGAGCATCTCATCAATTTTCAGGGCGTTGAACTGGCTTTTCAAGCGCAACGGCCGCTCGATGGTGACGTTGTAGAAGCGGAAGTCGTCGCCGTCGAAAATTTTGGAGGCCACCTTGTCGCCATCGGCTTCCTTTTCCACGAAGTCCATGTAGGTCTTCAGGATGGTAGAACGATGCTCAGGCGTGATGGTGCAGTTGCGCGAGCCTTGGTTTTTCCTCAATTTTTCAAAGGCCTGCGAAGCGTCGATCAGTTGCACCTTGCCTTTGCGGCTTTCGGCCTTCTTGTTGGTCAAAAGCCACACGTAGGTGGTGATACCCGTGTTGTAGAAGATGTTGTTCGGCAGTTGGATGATGGCATCCACCAAGTCATTCTCAATCAGATAGCGACGGATGTTGCTCTCGCCGCTGCCTGCGTCGCCCGTAAACAGCGACGACCCGTTGTGGATGGAAGCCACGCGGCTGCCCTGTGGCTGGAATTCGAGCGGTTTCATCTTATCAACCTCCTCCAACACAAACAGCAATTGTCCGTCGGACGTGCGCGGGGTACAATCCACCACCTCCTCTTCGCCGGCGAAATTGGTCAACGGCAGTTCAAAACGGTGATCGAGCAGCGTCTTCTCGTGGTAAATCTTCTCCTTGTCGGTCTTCCACGATTTGCCGTAGGGCGGATTGGTGATCATATAGCCAAACGACTTGTCGGAAAAGGCGTTATCGGTGATGGTGTTGCCCAAGTGCATCCCACCTGGGTCAACACCTTTGATAATCAAGTCGGACTTGCAAATGGCGTAGGTCTCCGGGTTGATTTCCGTACCCGAAAGCTGGATGGCCGCGCTTCTGACCCCAATATCCATAAGGTATTCGCGGCTTTCCGTCAACATTCCACCAGAACCACAAGCCGGGTCGTACAAGGAGATGATCTTGGGGAGGTTGTCCTTCACGGGTTCAAAAACGAGATGCGCCAAAAGCGAAATGGCATCGCGGGGCGTAAAGTGTTCGCCTGCTTCCTCATTGTTCTCCTCGTTGAAGCGACGCAGCAACTCCTCAAACACAGTGCCCATGCCGATGTTGGTCATGGCGGGCAGCATGATGCCATCGGGGGCTTTCACCTCCTTGTCGGTGAGGTTGATGCGCGGGTCGGTGATTTTCTCTATAATCGCCAGCAAGCGGTCATTGTCGGCTAATTTACGCGCTTTGCTGTAGTATTCGAAGTTCTTCAGCACATCGCGAACGTTCTCGCTATAGCCGTTGAGGTATTCGATGAAATTGTCGTAAAGGATGTCGTTGTTGTCCGAAGCTTGCGATTTCAAACGATTCAATGTCCATTTGCTGGTATTGAAGTAGCTGAGGCCAGTGATGTCCTTCAGCACGCCCTCGTCAAGGTTGTCTATCCCGTTCTCTTTGATTTCCTCCTCAACCACTAATTTGGTGGGCTCGAGCAATGCATCGAGGCGGCGAAGCACGACCATCGGGAGGATAACATCACGATACTGTCCGCGCAAGAACACATCGCGCAAAACATCATCGGCGATGGACCAAATAAACGATACTATTTGATTGTGGGATGACTCCATATTTGTGACGAATTTTTTCAAAAATTAAATCTGCAAAAGTAACAAATAATCCCATAAAAAAAGGGAACAATCGGAAAAAAACACAGGTCTTGTGCAGCTTTTTTTTTAATTTGGGCGAGCCGGCGCGGCTTAGGGGGCGACGCTTCCAAGCGTCGCAAAATCGCATCAATGGACCAATGTTGGAAGACGTTGGCTCCTCCCGCCGCGCCGTCGGGCTTTCCGTTCCAATGTTTTTGGCTTAACACGCACCACCATTCCGCGAGACGCGAAGCGTCAAGCGGAACCTCCGTCTCGCCAGGGAACATATTTCCGCCAAAAACATTTCCACTGCAATCCCTCTCGCACGCCCGTCCGGACCCACTCCCCGTTTCGCGGCGAACCATCCAATCCCTTCGCCCGCATCTTATTCCCGCGCCGCGAACCCTGCGGTCCGGCATATCCATGGTGGTCCGCAATCGCCTCACCACCGGCTACAGATATGCAACCGCTAACGCGGTAATGTCTGACTTTCTTGCATGAAAAAACTTGACGCTCTGAAGCGAGAGGGGAAAGATGGTTGTAAGAATGCTATTTCAGCGCTTCGCCGATCGCTTTCAGCACCAACTCCTCCATGATGAAATAGGTGTCGGGATTGGGGTGGCATCCGTCGGCGCTGAGCTTTTCTGGGAAGGCGTTGTGCTCGTCGGTCAGGGCGGAGTGGTAATCCACATAGACGATGTTATTGGCGTCGGCAAACTCTCGCAGCCGTTCGTTGATCTCGACGATAGTCTGGGCGGCGTCCTTGATGTCGGGGTTCCACACGAAGGCGGCGCAGGGTGGGATAGTGGCGATGAGCGGCACGATGCCGTTGGCGCGTGCCAGCTGGCACATAGCGATGACATTGTCCACCACCTTGGCCGGTTCCACCCAATAGGTGTTGTGCGCCACGTCGTTGGTGCCCGCCATGATGACCACCGCCTTGGGGTGGAGGTTGACGACATCGGCGGTGAATCGCGCCAGCATCTGCGTCGAGGTCTGCCCGCCGATGCCTCTGCCGCAATAGTGGTGCTCGGTGAAGAAGTCGGAGTGGTAGTAGGCCCAGTTCTCGGTGATGGAGTTCCCCATGAAGACCACCTCTGGGAAGTCGCCGCTCTCGGCAATGCGCTCATTGTCAGCCCTGAAGCGGTTGAACCCGAACCAATCCTCCTGTGAAAACCCGAATATTGTCATAGTGGTGAAAAGAATGATGAACGTTGTTTTTCTCATAGTGGGAAATTTTCGGCAAAGATAGGGAATTTTTCGGGAATGAGGTGCGGCTGATCCGACATTCATGGATCGGATAAGACGGTGACGGGGATGGACTGCCCCACCAGGCGTGCCGGAGGCACGCTATTTTAGTAACCCCACATAAGGCCGACAGGCCGCAGTGTGGGGTTCGTGGACGGTGCGCGGGACTGCGTGTCGGAGACACGCCACAAAGTCGCCATGCAGTAGAGGGTGTGTCAAAAGTCCAAGAAACGGCATTTTTCAGTTTGTAACTATTTGATAATCAAACATCGATTTTTGCCAAAACTGACTTTTGACACACCCTCAAACGAGCGACAGGACAACGTTAGGGAACGTTGGCTCCTCCTGCCGCGCTGTCGGGCTCTGCATTACAATTCGACTCGGTGGAACAGCGATTTTGTTTTGGCGGTGTCCCACTGGGGCATGTTGAACAGGATGGCTTTCAGTTCCTCCTTGATTTCCTTGCCGACAGAATCCGTAGGCAAACCGTGAATCCATACATCTTTCACGAATCCGTTGTCATTGGTAGTATATTCCAACGAGACTTCTTTTTGAACATGATCTCTGATTTTGGCCCGTAATGCCGAATCCTGCAGTTGGTTGTTGAACCATTGTTGCGGAGTGCCGTACTCGGGCGGAAATCCTAAATCGCTATATTCGACTAATTCCCCCACGATTACCTCATAAGGGAAAATGGGCAAGTCGGGGGACGGGGAGACTTTCTCCGCTACCGTGTCCGCCGGCACTGTGTCGGAGACGGCCAGTGTGGTGTCCGGCTCGGGCGGGAGTTCGGGCTCGCCTTGGAGCGTGTTCTTCGGTCCGCAGGCGGGGAACAGCATCACCGACGACAGCGCGATGCCGGCCACGGTCACCGCCTTGCCGAGGCTCTTGCGCCGGTGGAGCTCCTTTTCGAGGTAGCGCATTTCCGCCTCGCAAAAAGGGCATGTGCCGGAACACTCGCCTTCGAAGGTGCATTCGCGTGGCTCCAACGGGATGCCGTTCTCCGTGGCGATACGTTTCCGAATCTCCTTCAAATACTCGCATCTGTTCTTGCCGGGGTTCATAGCGAGGACCGTTTTAATGATGTTCTATTGTTGTCCAAGTTGTTCTGGTTGTCTTCCAATTGACGACAACCAGGACAACCCTGACAACTTATAATTCTGAATTGATCAGTTCCTCTTCAGCAGGTCGAACACCGTCTTCACGGGATTGAACGTGGCTAACGGCACCTCCACGAAAACGGTGATCCAGTTGGCCATCGCACCGTTCCACAATCCGGGTAACTCCATGGCTTTCAATGTTTTGCCGTTGTAGGACTTGGAGGAGATGAAGCCCGTGTTCGGGTCAACATACTGCAGCAGGTCGAACTTCTCGCCCTTGTAGTTCTTGATGGCGCAGACCATATCGACGGGGTTGAAGTGGGTGGCCTTCGCCATGATGGCCAGCTTTTCGGGGTCGTTCTTATCGATCTGCGACGACTCCACGATCTGCAACGAGCAGTTGCCCTCGGCGTCGCGCACCCAGAAGGGACCGCCGCCGGGCTCGCCCTCGTTCTTCACCATGCCGCAGAGGCGCACCGGACGGTTCATCAGCTCGTAGAGCTCTTCGGCCGTGGGTTGTTCATCGAGGGAAATCATCAGCTTGCTCTCGGCGAAGTCCATGATTTCGCACAGCGTCATCGGATCCACCTCGCCGGCTTCCAAAATCTTAAGATATTGGAACTGAATGCTTTGCAACTGCGACAGATACGCTGCTAACACTTTCTTGTAAATAACGGTGGGGGCGATGTTCTGGTCTTTGGTAACGTTGTCGATATTCTTCACGAAGAGGATGTCGGCATCGCGGTTGTTGACGTTGTAGATGAGCGCGCCGTGTCCGCCGGGACGGAAGAGCAGCTTGCCGTTCTCGTCGCGGAAGGGCTGGTTGTCCTCCGTGGCCGCCAGTGTGTCGGTGGAAGCGGCCTGCATGGAGAAGGTGACGTGGTATTTCACCCCGAAACGCTCCTCATAGACGGGCTGGATTTCCGCCACTTTCGCCTTGAAGAGCTCCAGATGGTGCTCGGAGACGGTGAAGTGCAGGTAGGCGTCGATGCCGGAGGTGGCGTAGAGCGCGGCCTCCACGAAATGCTCCTCGATGGCAGTGCGGATTTCGTTGTCGTAGCGGTGGAAGAGCAGCAGGCCTTTGGGCAGGTTGCCGTAGTTAAGACCTTCTTTTTCAAGAAGATGTTGGATGATGAGACGGAAGTTGCTCTTTTGGATTTCGGCATCAAGGTCGATCTGTTTGTCGGCCATCACCTGCTTGAGCGCTTCGTAGAACGGGTAGCGGGGCAGGGTGGCGAGGAAGGTCTTCGCCAGCTCCTGCTGTTTGTCGTCCAAGTTCTCGTCCAGCAGGGCGTAGAGGTCTTTGAACATGCGGGAGGCGGCGCCGGACGCGGGCACGAACTTCTCAATCTTCTTGCCCTCGATGGCGTAAGGGTATTCGGCCTCTAATTCAGCTACTTGATCCTCGTCGAGGCGCAGGATGCCGTCATCCACGGTCGCAGGACGGTCGATGTCGGCGAAGGGGAAACCTTTCTCGAAGTTGGCGAACTGCTGTTCCACCTGGGCGGGGTCGCTGCCGCGCTGCGCCATAAATTCCTTATCTTCAAAGTTGAATTCCAATTGCATAATCGTGGGGTTTTTGTTCGCGGCAAAGATACGATTTTTTAGGCAAAAGACAATAGGCAAAAGGCAATAGGCAAAAGGCAATAGGCAATAGGCAAAAGGCAATAGGCAATAGTGGAAAACACGCAATCTGAAACTTGAAACTATACGGAAATAAGTGTATTTTTGCGACAAATTATTTGAGATGAAAAAGTCCGTATTTATCCTGCTCACGCTCGCGTTTTCGATGCTTTCGAGGGCGCAGAATGTCAATTTCGCGCAGTATTTCCATAACGAAGGGTCTTTGCGCATGGATGTCTATCAGTGCGGCGACGCCGACAGCTCTCACTATGTGTTCGAGCGTTTCATCCTTGAGCCGCATTTTGGGGGCTCCAAGGTCAACCTGATAGACCCTTTCAATTTCGGAACAAATCGAGTGAAGGTGATTGATGTACAAAGTAATACACTCATATATTCAAGAGGTTACAATACACTGTTCCGCGAATGGCAGACCACCAATGAGGCCGCCAGCATGGAACGCTGCTATGAAGAGTCCGTGAGCGTTCCTTTGCCGCTGAATCAGGCGTATATCATTCTCGAAACCAGAGACTTCAATGGCGAGTTTGAGGAAGTTTTCTCCAAACTTTACGAGCCCGGAGAGATGTTCAACACCACCGAGCAGCGCTACATCTTCCCCGTACAGGATGTGCTGGTTAACGGCACGCCGGACAGCAAGGTGGATGTTGTGATTCTGCCCGAGGGATACACTGCCGCTGAAATGGCTCAGTTTCAACAAGATTGTCTGAATCTGGTAAATGTGTTCTCCCAGAATGAGCCATTCGCCAGCCACATCAACGATTTCAATTTCCGGGCCGTGCTTGCCCCTTCCGAGGAGAGCGGCATTGACATTCCCGGTTATTCCATTTGGGCACGTACCATCCTCAACGCGCATTTCTACACCTTTTACATCGACCGCTACTGCACCACCCGCGACTATTTCTCGGTGAAGGATGTGGCGGCCAACGCACCGTACGATCAGATTTACATTCTGGTGAACAGCAGCCAATATGGCGGTGGCGGATTATACAACTTCTACTCGATGAGTACGGCGGGCAATATGTCGTCAGCCCATGTCATTGTGCATGAGTTCGGCCATGCTTTCGCCGGTTTGGGTGATGAATATGCGGAGCAGGGCAGTCCTCTAGCTGCGCTTTTCAATCTGAATGTGGAGCCTTGGCAGCCCAATCTGACCACGTTGGTGGATTTTGACTCGAAATGGGCCGATCTGGTTGCGCCTGGCACACCAATCCCCACACCGAGCACCAACCAATATAACAACACGGTAGGGGCTTTTGAGGGCGGAGGTTATTTGGAGTATGGCATGTACCGCCCGCAACTCCATTGCATGATGCGCGACTATGCGCCTTTCTGTGCCGTTTGTAACAGAGCGATCGAAGCCATGATTGCAGCGCATTCCGACAGTCTGGTCACGGCAGTGCCTCATTATCAGCTGCCCGAGCCGTCGCTCCGGGTATGTCCCAACCCTGCCACCGACTTCATTGACGTTTTTGTCCAACAGGCAGACGCACCGGCGGAAATCCTCGACATGAACGGCAGAACATTGAAGA
>CAMJPH010000077.1 GCA_946407715.1 uncultured Bacteroidales bacterium
TGGGCACGTCGCGGTGGCTCAACGCGGCCGGCGTGATGGCCACGGAGGAGCAGATTGCCGTGATCCGGCAGTTTCCCTTTGTAGCGGGCATCCAGCTGATTGCCAGCGATATGGAAGTCGCTGAAGAGCAAATCACCGAAGACAGGGTCCCTCTCTCCACGGAGCAGGTCAGTATCCACCACGGGGAATTGTTCCAGCAGCACAACATCAGCGGCAAGGGCGTGCGTGTGGCGGTGTTTGACGCCGGTTTTCCGGATGTGGACACCCACCCCGCGTTCAAGCATCTGCGTGATAACAATCAGATTGTCAAGACCTGGAACTTCGTGAAGAAGAAAGAGAACGTGTATGAAGCCAACTCGCACGGTCGCATGGTGCTGAGCTGCATTGCAGGTAAGAACGGAAACCAGCTGCTCGGCATGGCTCCCGATGCGCAGTTCCTGTTGGCCCGCACCGAGGTGGCCTCCGAGCCGAAAAAGGAGGAGGTCTGGTGGGTGCAGGCACTCGAATGGGCCGATCAGAACGGTGCCGACATCGTGAACAGTTCCCTCGGCTACGGCAAACAGCGCTATATGCTCAAGCACATGGACGGCAAGACCTCGATGGTGGCCAAGGCCGCCAACACCGCCGCCCGCAAGGGCATTTTGGTGTGCAACTCCATGGGTAACGAGGGTACCGACAACGAATGGAAGATGCTCATCACCCCCGCCGATGCCGACAGCATTTTGTCGGTGGGTGCCGTGAAAAGTTTGGATGTCATCGCCAGCTTCAGCTCGTTCGGCCCCACGGCGGACGGTCGCATGAAACCCAACGTGGTCGCCATGGGCGTAAACAACTTGGTGGCCGGCAGCAAGGGCAACTTCACACGTGCTGATGGTACCTCCTTCTCTTCCCCGATGATGGCCGGTTTCGCTGCGTGTGTCAAGCAGTTGCACCCCGAATACACCGCCTGGCAGCTGAAAACCGAGATTGAGATGTCCGGCAACCACTATCCCTATTTCGATTATGCGTTTGGGTACGGCGTACCGCAAGCCGGCTACTTCTTCGGCGAAAAGCCCGAAGTGAAGGACAATCTGACGCTCTATGAGAATGAAAAGTCGATATACGTCACCTCCAAAGACCCCGAATCCAAGATTTTCTTCAAGATTGTGAATGGCGACGGTACAATAGAACGATATAGTGAATCCACGTTGTATAAGGGAAGGGATGTGGAAGACGCAGGACAAGCGTTGGAATTCCCCAAATATTGGCTGAAAGACGGGCAGACATTGGAAATCTGGAGCGATGGTCAGCATCTGAAACACCGTTACGGTCAGCAGACGCTGCCCAAGGTGGATAGTCTGGTGGCGGCGGAGTCCCGTTCAGCCAACTGCAATCGCCGTTTCAATACGCCCGATAACGATATCTACAAACGCGGGATTCTGGACAAGTACAAATTCAGCTTCGTGCTGAACGCTTCGTTCATGATTCCTACGCAATGGCAAGCTCCGGAAGCGGGCCCTGTGCGCGACAAAAACGGCGTTTCCCGTTCTCTGACCGTGGCTTTCGACAACAGCTGGAAGCTAGCACGGGTGTATGGTCTGGGATTCCGTATCGGATTCGGTTCTTCTTGGTATGCCGTGGATCGGCTCCTTTTGCCAGCCGATATGATGCCGGCAACGATAGAGGGTATCCATACGGGAAAAAACAATCTGAAGGTGACGAAATTCGACCTTGAATTGTTCCAGCGTTTCTTCCTGGGCAACACCGCAATGGAAAATTGGTACTTGGATACGGGCATTTTCGGAGAATGGAACACCGGTGGCCGCTATAAATTCGCCGGAAACAGAGACAAGGAGTTTTTCACCTACGAGAAGTCCGAATATATGCTTGATAAGATGAATCGGCTCGATTACGGTGTCCGCTTGCGCGTGGGTATCACGAGACGTTTCGCTATCTACGGTCAGTACCGTATTTCCAACCTGTTGAAGAAGGATCTTTACCCGAGCGATCTGCCGAAATGGGAGGTCGGAATCCAGTTGTTCTAATGACGTAAGACTTATGAAAACCGCGTTCCAATCTCATAGCCATTAATCCCGGGGCGCGGGAAACAAAACCGCAGAGATGCTTTTTGATTCTCTGCGGTTTATTTGTGTTAAGACTTAGGACTTAAGACTTGAGATCTAAGACGTTTGGGGGTGATAGTTGCCAATGGCTAATAGCTAAAAGCCAATAGCAAAATCAATTCCGTCCTCCCGCAACCAAGCGTATATTTGCCGGAACTTTTCCTCCTCCGGCAAGTCCGCATCCACCCAGCGGATGTTGAATCCCATGCGTTCCATGCGGCGGAACCAGGTCATCTGCCGTTTGGAGAATTGGTGGATGGCGGTGTTGAGTTGCGAGACCATATCGCCGTAGTGCAGTTCGCCTATAAGATATTGGGTGATAAACTTATACTCTAATCCGTAACGAATAAGTCGTTCGGGCGGGATGCCTTCGTCAAGGAGGGCTCTCACCTCATCGACCATACCTTCCTGCAAACGGGCCTGCAGGCGTCGCGTGATGCGCTCGCGGATGTGGTTGCGTTCGCCGCGAAGCCCGATGATGGCGGAATCCAACGGACGCACGCGTTCGCTCAATTCGGGGTGCTTGGCGTAGTAGTCCTCAATCTCGATGGCGCGGATCAGGCGCGGTCGTTCGGATGTGTCGGTGTCGTTATGCAATGACTTGTAAGCGGCGAGTATCTCCGTAAGTTCCTCATCCGTGTGGGTTTCCAACTCGCGACGCAGTTCGGGGATTTCGGGTACGGGGAAGAGCCGGTAGCCGCGCAGTACCGCTTCCACATACATGCCGCTGCCACCACACAACACGATGCGATGGCCTCGAGAACGGATGCCCTCCATTGCCTCGTAGGCCGCCTGCTGGTAACGGAACACGTTGTATTCCACGCCGGGTTCTTCAATGTCAATGAGATGATAGGGGATGGGATGGCCATTGTATTGATACTCTGACAAATCCTTTCCGGAACCGATGTCCATACGGCGGAACACCTGCCGGGAGTCGGCGCTCACAATCTCGCCACCCAACTCGGCCGCGATGCGCACCGCCACACCGGTCTTGCCCGTGGCGGTCGGACCCAATACGGTGATTATCGGTTCTTTAGCAATCATTTTACCGGCGTTTGTTTGGGAATGTCGTAGATGTCCATGTTTTTGATTTCCTCACCTTCAATCTCGAAGCGCAGCATTGTCAGGCGCGTGTGGATGCCGTATAAACCTGCTGCTCCTGGGTTGATAAACAGCAAGTTATGGTATTTGTCGTACATGATTTTCAGGATATGGGAGTGACCCGCCACGAAAATAGTCGGCTTCTCCTCGCGGATGATCTGCAACGCTTTGGGCTGGTAACGTCCCGGCGAACCCACAATGTGCATCAGCGCAACCTTGTGTTTCTCGCATGTAAAAACCTCATACTCATCCACTTCGCGGCGAATATCCCAGTCATCGCAGTTTCCGTAAACCGCACGCACCGTCGGGGCGATGATGCGCAACTCGTCCAAGATACTGTCGTTCATGATGTCGCCAGCATGCCAGATTTCGTCGCAACCCTTGAAAAAAGAGTACGCATCGGGATGCAGGAAGCCGTGGGTGTCGGAAAGTACGCCAATCTTCATTCTTTCACGGGATTACGTTGTTTGACGACTTCGAACAGGGCGATTCCGGTGGCCACGGAGACGTTGAGCGAGCGGATGGTGCCGACCATCGGGATGGTGACCGTGTCGTTGCAGTGCTTGAGGTAGTCCCACGCGATGCCCTCGTACTCGTTGCCCATAATGAGGCAGACGGGTCCGGTGAAATCCTTGTTATAGTGCGCGTGGTTGGCCTTCTCGGTCACGCCAATGACTTCGATGCCGCTATCTTTCAGGTACTGAATTACTTCCACGAGATTGGAATGTCGGCAGACGGGCACCTTGTGTAGGGCGCCGGCGGAGCTTTTCACGGCATCCTCGTTGAGTTGTGCCCCACCGTTGAGCGGCAGGATGATGGCATCGACGCCCGCGCACTCGGCCGAGCGGGCGATGGCGCCCACATTGCGCACGTCTGTGATTTTGTCGAGCAGTAGCAGAAACGGTACGCGGCCCTCCTCGAAAATCGAAGGCACAATGTTGTAAATGTCGCAGTATTCGATGGCCGACAGGAACGCAATCACGCCTTGATGGTTTTGACGTGTGAGCCGATTCAGCTTCTCCTGCGGCACATATTGGAACGGGATCTTCCGCTGCCGCACCTCGTAGAAGAGCTGCTTGAACAGTTCACCCTGCAAGCCCTTCTGGAACAGGACTTTATCGATGGTCTTGCCGCTCTCGATGGCCTCCATCACGGGGCGCATGCCGTAGGTGAGGCTACCGTTATCTGGGGTTTGTTTAGAGTACATTGTCTAAAGATATTGGATATAGAATATCAAAGCGCAAAGATAGAAAATATAATGTTTGGAAGATAGCTATTTGCTGTTGGCTTTTAGCTATTGGCTTTCTGGCGTGCTGAAAGCACGAAATTTTAATAACCCCACATAAGCGTAACGAAGTGAAGCGCAGTGTGGGGTGGCAAGTGAGCAATCTGTGGCGGCGTGTCGAAGACACGCAACTATTCTGCAGAACGGATTGTAGCGTGCCTCCAGCACGCAGCTTTCCCCGTGCGCATCCTCACCCCACACTGCGCTGTCGCTTAGTATGGGGTTATTAGGATTGCGTGCCGCTGGCACGCGAACGTGAAAGGAGACAATGCCTCCTCATATAATAGTAGAACAAAGTCCTGGTAATTGGGATAATCAGAGTTCTATTTCTTTTCCAATTCAGAATATGTTTGAATGAGATTGCTATTAGGGACACTTTCTTTACCCGTATTATTCATGCCATATCTTTGGGCAATCTTTTGTGCAATTTGACTATTTACAACCCCAAGATTCACTTGTTTGGCCACTAAATCCAAATAATCTTTCATCAACTCTTTATCGTTTTGGATAAAGCAGAAAATGTTGTCCGTGATCTGCTTTTCAAAAGCCGTGAATAATTTGTCGCAAAAATCTTTCTTCTGGCGAATGATGTTGCCAATATGTATGATGTTTTCTGTTTCCATAAAAAAGACGTGAACTGTTTCAGTCATGCACTTATCAGATACGAAGGGCTCTGGTAAACCGTTAAGGATGATAAGCACGAAACAATTCACGCCTGTCGGCATGAACTTCCGCATGCTTGTTCCCTCGTTTTGAAAATTTACCAGATTTTATCGTACCGGGAATAAGAGCATCAAGCTCAATTTAATATGGTATTTTATTTCTATGTCATTCTACAAATAGGTTATCATTTGGGTAACAAATAGAGACACGACGCACCGCGTCTCTACGGTTTCGGCACCCGCACGAAGTGCGGCATCTCTGCGGGCAGTTCCATCGAGAGTTCGATGTATCCTGCGAACTCGCCGTTCTCGAACCACGGGGACTGGTAAACCAGCTTTTTCACGCCGTTCTTCTCGATGGTGTAGGCGTTGAGGTTGTGGTTTTTCAGCATTTCCATCAGTTTGGTGCGGGCAGGTTCCGGATGGCAGTCCAGCAGGTTTTGGCCGACGATGTGCTTGCCGTGACTGAGCACGCGCTCGGCGGTTTCGTTCATTTCTAGGATTTTACCGTCTTTGTCGCAAACCGTGACGGAAAACGGGACATTGTGAAAATATTCCAACATAATAGACATTTTTATTACGGCAGCAAAGATACGATTTTTAGGAAATGATAAAATAGTTTGCTCTTTCCTTGTATTGCGTTTTTTTAATATAAATTCATTAGTTTATCTTGTTTTAAGTCTTAACAACCGTCAAGTGACACAGAAATAAGCATTATTTTTGCATTTTAACTTGATTAGGATAACCTTTCCTTTAATTGTCAAAATTTAACGGGTCGAAATTTTTATCTCGTCGGTCATGATCCACGCCTTCTCCCCTGCCGCGGCATGCCAATCCGGCAGCCTCCCCACTGGCTCGGCCTCTATGCGGATGTATTTCACCCCGCTGGTCGGGATCTTGTGGCGCAGGATGCAGACTCGCGGCTTGTCGTTCTCCTTCAACGCCGGGTCAAAGGGCAATGTAACCTCCTCGGGCTTGCTGAACTTCCTGCCGTTCTTGGAATATGACACCAACACCTTCTGCGGCATAAAGACCCACTGCGAAGGATGGTGCGCGAAACTTAAGGTGATTTCCACGGAATCATCAAAAAAGTAATAATCTTCGTATTGAACTATCAACGGCTTTCCATAAATACCGACCCATCCTTCGTGATAGTTAGCGGGATTACCGATTCGCCCATCTTCCAGCTTGCGCTCGGGATATTCATTATAAGGAGCATCCGGTTTGTTTTTCAAAACCAACTGCCTTTTTCCTGCTGGAAGAACACCGTTAATTGTTCTGCAAGTGGTTCTTAGAATCGAAAAGGGCTCATACACCTTATCCACAAAATAAGGTTCAAACAGATCGTTCTCACCTACTTGAAGATGTATGGAAAACTCCCGAAGGCGGGCTGTCACCAAATCTTTCTCCTTGATGCCGGGTCCACAAGTGGCTGTGCCTAACCCTGCTTGGGCATAATCTATATTAAAAGTGTAGTATCCAGTCTGCTCCAATTCATTGGTATGACGGGCTTGTTCAATGGTTCCGTCAGAATAGGGATAAATACTGAATTGGCAATTACGGCCTTCTATCTGAGCAGACAACATCCGTTCACGTTCTTTGTTGAAGAGTGACACATAACGCGTTTGCATACGGTTTCCTGCCGCCTGGGGACGTACATAATGGTGGAACAAGTCATCCGTTGGGGCCTCGTAATGACCTACAAAGCCACACGATTTGCGGTCTTTGTACGTTTCCTGCGCATAACCCACCCATTCGGTGGTCACTAACTCGTCCGACACCTTCATTTGCACCCCGATTTTCGGGAGCGAAGAAACCCAAGAAGCAGGGTCAATATGGTAGAAAATGAATATGTCACCCGAAGGTTTGATACGATAATATGTCGAAATCGAAAAAACGTGTTCATCATTTTCATTCGTAGCCGATTGCGAAACCGTAATGAGCAAGTCTTCTCTATTTGATTTTCTTAGATAATCCTCAATTCTAAAATCAAAAACATGATAGTTGAGATTATCTAACCCGATGCGCCGCCAAAGCAGCTCGCCGTGACCATCTACGTGGTCATTGTCCGTGGGCGGGCGCCAGAAGTTGAGCCGCGGACCATCTACCACCACGGGTTTGCCGTCCTTCTTGATTGTGGTGATATGCACATCCTTGTCAAACACTATCTCCACTTTCCCGACGTTTACAATCAGTGTGTCGTCTTCCCAATGATACTGCACGCTGTCGGTGAAGAAGCCGAAGTTGGCAGCTTGCGGTTTTCGCGTCGGTACGGGCAACTTGAACTGCTCGTAGGCGACCACTTTTTTGCCCATAGGATTGCGCCAGTTTTTAGGATTAACATCGTGACCTTCTGTCAAATAGAAATCCAGCAGCACATCTTGTCCCGGAACCACAGAGCCCAAAGCCTTGATGGTATCGATGATGGATGGTTCTTGGTAATATTTTCTTGAAACCGTGAAATAACCTGTGTCGTGCGGGGCAACATTTATGTGTATCGAAGGGGGATCTTTTGTGGTGATGAGTCCAATGTTGGGTTCTAGTTTCCCAGGAACATATAAGAATTCGTCGGGATGGGCAGGCGGTTCATGCGCCACGTCTGTGCGGAGACGATACCATAGTGCGTATTCGTTTAAGTTGCTGAAATCGAAGCGGTTGATGATGCGGAATTTCAATGAATCCAAATCCACCGCCTCAATCTTGACAGGCTGATAGACCTTCCGCACCTCGGCCAATTGCGGGTGCGGTTTCCGGTCGGGATCCACCAGGCCGTTGATGCAAAAGTTGCCGTCGGAGGGCATGTTCTCCCCGAAGTCGCCGCCGTAGGCGTAGAACTCCCGGCCCAGCGCATCCTTCGTCAGCAGCCCCTGATCCACCCAGTCCCAGATGCAGCCGCCCTGCAGCTGCGGGTATTGGTAGATGGTGTCCCAGTAGTTGGAGAGGCCGCCGCAGCTGTTGCCCATCGCGTGCGCGTACTCGCACATAATGAACGGGCGGGTCTGCGGCTCGCGGGCGTAGCGGGCGAGGTAGCCCGCCGAGGGGTACATAATGGCCACGATGTCGGTGTTGCGGTCGTAGAGGGCGCGCTCGTACTGCACGGGGCGGGTGCTGTCCTTGGCCTTCAGCCAGTCGTAGGCGGCCTCGTAGCAGACGCCGTTGCCCGACTCGTTGCCCAACGACCAGACGATGATGCACGGGTGGTTCTTGTCGCGCTCGTACATATTGCGGACGCGCGCCACCGTAGCCTCCTTGAAGTCAGCGCGTTTCGCCAACGACTTCTCCCCGTAGCCCTGCGCGTGCGACTCCGCGTTGGCCTCGTCGATGACGTAGAGACCGTAGTAGTCGCACAGGTTGTAGAACTCCGGCGCATCGGGATAGTGGCTGGTGCGTACGGTATTGATGTTGTTGGCCTTCATCAGCCGGATATCTTGCTCCATACACTCTTTGGAAACCACGTGGCCCGTTCGTGGGTCGTGCTCGTGGCGGTTCACCCCGCGGATGGTCACCGGCACCCCGTTCACCTTCAGTTGTCCGTCTTCGATGCGGATGTTGCGGAAACCGATGGGGATAGTGTCTGATTCAATAATACGACAGGGCCGTTTAAGTGCAGTTCCTATCGGTTGACATAGTCTGATTGTCAATTGATAGAGATAGGGTTTCTCCGCAGTCCAGGTTTGCACATCGGGGATGGTGAAATGGAAATGGTGGGTTTGTTTGCCAATATTGTTGAAATGGACATCCGTCGTTTTCCGTAGAGACGTTTCATGAAACGTCTCTACATTGACGGACAACGAATATTCCGAATTTTCGGGTAAATTGTCCGCCAGATTCTCCACCGTAACCTCCACATCCAAAATCCCTTTCTTATACGTCGAATCCAAATCCGCCACCACCTTATAATCCAAAATGTGCGTTTTGGGTTGGGCGTAGAGGGTAATGCTGCGCTCGATGCCGCTCAGCCGCCAGAAATCCTGGCACTCAAAGTAAGAACCGTCGCTCCATTTGAAGACCTGCAGCGCGATAAGATTACGCTTGCCAAATTGTACGAACTGGGTAATATCAAATTCAGAATTGGTCTTGGCGTCCTCGCTGTAACCCACAAACTCGCCGTTCAGCCAGAGGTAGAAGCAGGATTTCGCACCCCCGATGTTGATAATCACCTGCTTGTCCTCCCACGTCTTGTCGATATCCACCCATTTGCGGTAGCTGCCCACCGCGTTGCCCTTCACGGGAACTTTCGGCAACTGGCTGTTATCGAAGTCGTTGGTGGTGTTCACATAGACGGGCACGCCGTAGCCGTTCAGTTCCCAGTTACCGGGCACGGGAATGGTGCCCCAGCCGCTGTCGTCATAGTCGGTACGGAAGAAGTCGGCCGGACGTTCATCGGCATTAGGGACGTAGTGAAACGTCCATTGGCCGTCCAATGTAGAGACGCGATGCATCGCGTCTCTACTGTTCTGCGGGATGTTCGCCCGAGGATACATTTTGTTCACCTCGAACACGGCAGGATCCTGCCACTCGGTGAAGGTCTGGGCGGAGAGGCCGAGGGAGAGACCATACATAATAATGTATAGCAGATGTTTTTTCATAATGATTTATTGAAATTTGCGGGTATTATCATTTACAGCCACATATCGTTTTCTGGCATTTTCCTTTTTTCCGATGGAAGAAAAGACCTTCGCCACAGCAAATAGCAGCGCAACAACCGCAACTATTGCGATAATCATTATAACGAAAGCGGAAGAGGCCATACTATTTTAACAGATTAACCCCCCTATTTTTTCAACTAAAATCGTAACTTTTGGTAAGTAATCACGAATTTCTTCCTCACTTACTTCTACAAAATCCTCATAATCGCCTTCTTGTCTTAAAGAAAACATATTCCTTATCAACTTCATTTCCTCAACAGTCAGCAATCCTTTTTGAACCAGATGAAGACCTATCATGGCCATAACCCCACTATGGGTATGTGCTGACAATCCTTTCTTTATTAAAAAAGCTGTTGCAGCATAGTAAATGGCATAATACAATCGATTGGCGGTGATATTCCATAAGCCAATTTCAGAAACTTTCTCTGCTTCGTGAATGGCAG
Organism: uncultured Bacteroidales bacterium; assembly: GCA_946407715.1. The sequence continues at coordinate 10,243 of CAMJPH010000077.1, forward strand.
TTTGAGATTTTTCGAGACGATAAGTAACAATGGCGTCCCGCTCTTCTTCGGACAAACTCATAACTCTATGTGTTCTCGTAATACGTTGTATTTGAATAAAGATGGCGGAGCCTCTTCCCATTGGCGAGTAGTATAGGCGAGTGCATTGACTTCTTCACCTATTTCAAGACCTTTCCACCATAAATCATACGTGATATCGCTTTTCGCTTCAAAACTCATATTTGGATTACTGACCAACACAATAATATCCCAATCGGATTTAGAATGAGCATTCCCTTTTGCTCGCGAACCATACAAAAGTATTCTGGCATTCGGATCAGCAGCCCGAACGGTCTTTTGTATAAGTCCGATAATATTTTTAGGGTCTTGTATGTTCATACTCCAAATATTGGATGGCAAAGATACTTTTTTTTCATTATCGTTCAACTTGAATATACGGCATCAAGTATTTCCTCAAATCCACTCGCCACAACTGCGCGGGAAAGTCGAAGGTCAGACCCATTCGGGTGGTATGGAAATGTTCACTGGTAAGATAGAAATCCAATCCGTTAGACGTGGCAATGGCCTCGATTTGCGCCTTGACCCCGGAACCAAAATCCAACCGCCGTTTGTTGCCGGAGAAGAAAGAACCATCCTTAAAATCATATAGCAGGATAAGGAACGGATGAAGTGCAGACAAAATATGGTTTTTGTCATAGTCGTAGCCACACAGAACAACCAGTTGATATTCAGGAATGTATGTTGCTCCCGTGATTAATCCCTTGGTGTTGTAGGTGTCGCGCCGATGTGCAACATGGGCTCCAGGCGTTTTGGGGAGACTGTAAACGGTGGTCTGCGCGGAAACCCACTGTTTGGTAAAGAGATAGATGCTGTCGTCCGTGACAATAAAGGCCTCGCAGTCAAAGTCGGTGGCTTGCAGATGAGCGGTGAAATCGGTTTGGTCTCCGTATGAAAACCGTATAGTATCTATCTGAAACATTTTATTTTCCAATGATTTTTTGCACACTCGCAAAATCTGGAGATTTTTCCTGCGCCCACTGTTGTTTCCGAAATCCCCGAAATACAGATAGAGACTGTCCTGTGAGATTTCTTCCGTATCTTGATTTTTGATCTTTTTGATACACAACGTCTCTGTCACGGATGCGTTAGTACTGTCAATTTTATAGAGACAATTGTCTTTATGGTCATTATAGGTCCAGAAACCGTTATGCCAATAGAACAGCGAGGAGGAGCCTTCCAGCAGGGAATCCAGCGTACCCAACCCCTCAGCCTTGATAATAACGGAAGCATATTTGCAGCTGCCATCGTTGACGGTTGCCTCAGCATTGTAGTTTTTGGCAAACGGATCTGTACAGCCACACACCTGCACCTGACACCATCCGACAGTTGGCAAAAACAAACTATAGATAAGTATTATAACCCGCGTCAAAATGGTCGTTGAAGACAGAATTCTTTTTTTCATAGTGCAAAAATACACTTTTTTACTCAAATTTCGCAAGTATAACTCTAACTGTTTTGTGGAAATTTGTCTTTGAACATAGGGGATTCCGCCTGTTCCTATCGTCAATGGCGGAATCCATTACGGAAAATAACGAAAATACACCAACAGCTGCAACGAAAAAGAGCTTACGAAACTTGAATAAAATGAGTCCGCTTGAAAAAGTGCTCTCTTTCAAGAAGCCAATAGGCTACGCCGC
>CAMJPH010000078.1 GCA_946407715.1 uncultured Bacteroidales bacterium
AACCTGTACCGTTACGGCAACAAGAGGAGATCTTCGTGCCGTTCTATTCCACCAAGTCCGGCGGCAACGGCATCGGGCTGAGTCTCTCGCGGCGCATCATGCAACGCCACAACGGGTCGCTGGTGCTGCGCCAAAGCGACCGCCACCAGACGGTTTTCGCATTGATTTTCCCATAGTAACCTGTATCTTGCACACTAAATCAATTGCCAGAAGCTAATTTAGGGGACTTTTTGTGTTCATGGTTTTACACATTGAATGATAACTCTCTCCCCATTCCAAAGCGTGCATCCGAACAGATAGCACGCATTTCCGTTTTTGATTTTCAATGTTTTACGTAATTCCTCCGCTGAGAGCGGGAAGTTGCGTACGGCAATGCTGGCGTTGGAGAGGTGCGACAGATCCTTGGTCGTTTTGCGCGGGTGGAACTCGTGGACGGCCTCGATGCGGAAGATACGGCCCGGGAAATCCTCGTGCAGTTCGTTGGCGGTGAACAGGTTTGTGTTTTTCGCTAATTTCGCGATTTGGAATTGTTGCGACAGGGCGTTGAAGATGCCCGCCTTCATCACGGCGGCGTTGGGTTCGTAGAGATAGGCGCCCAATTCCGTGGCGATGCGGGGTGGGGTGGAGCGTTCGGTTTCCAAGGTGGTTTCAACGCGGGAGATCGCGTTTTTGCCAATATCGACGGCCACGATCGTCGGGACGCGATTTATCGCGTCCCGACGGTGAATATCGTTAACAGGGAAATTGTCACGGGTCAACAAAAACACCACCTCTTTGCATTCGCCCTCCACGGCTATCACGTGTACGGCGTACGTCTCGGGCAAATCCCGCAATGTCTGGAAGATGTCGATCATCGGGGACATCTTGACCATCAACGTGTTACAGCGTTCCAGCAGGGCGGATTTCAATTCGGGGAGGTTGGGGGTGCAGTCGGCGAGGGAGACCACACGCCGCCCGTGCGTGTCGCGGCGGGATGGGTCAAGGTAGATGGTATTAACGGGCCCGATGGCGGCCAGATGTTCCTCCATCGTGCCGTGAATGATATTAACATTATTGATATCCAGTATTTTGCAGTTGTGTTGAAAAAGTTCGCAGAGTTCCTCCTGCGGTTCCACGTACCAGCCCTTGTCGAACTTCCGGGCGAGGGCAATGGTATCGACCCCGAACCCGCCGCTGAAGTCCGCGAAGGATTCTCCTTCCACCAAGGATGCCTTGTAGTCAGCCGTTTGTGATGACGAGCACTGTTCCATGGAGACCTTTTTCGGGTAGAGGACGCCTTCGGTGGCGTACCAATCGGGTAGCTTCTCCTTGGCCTTCTGCCGCCCGGCGATCTGCTGCAGCGCCACGCTCATATCGACCTGCGGATCCTTGGAGGGGTGCAGGGCGAGTTGGGCCACGTCGTCGGAGGCGTGGGCGGAGATGTACTGGAGGGTGGTGGAGTTGATGTTCATAATATCTGTTGTCGTTGTAGCCAAATTTGGAGTACAGGGTCGGATAAATACAGTCCATTTTGCCGAATCTCGATAAAATCCTTCTCTATCAAGGATTTCTGCATCTTGTTTACATTGGATTTCGCCCCAAGCTGGTATTTTTCAAGTATTTCTCGAGAAGAGTAGCCCGAATGCAGTCCTGCCATGATGGCGCGTAGGAAGTTCATTTGGTAGGTCGTGAGCGCCCCGGTCTGTTCCATAAACAACGGTGTGCATTGCATCAACAGATCTTCAACGCCTTGTTCGAGATCGGCATCCGTAACTTCGTTTTCAGTGTTAAGCATTACATTCCAGGCCAGTTGCTGCACGTATGACGACTGGTTCTGTACCATTTCGCAAATTTGGATCACATATCGTTCATCTATAGAATGTCCTTTCTCGATAAATTTCTGCTGGATAAAGGGAATCCAGTCGGCGGTTGGGATGGGTTGCAGGTAGTTTAGTTCCCCGAACTGATAGAACGGCATACGTTTGTTCTGGAAAAGGTTGGTCATCATGTGCTGGCGGCTTCCGAACAAACAATAGGAAGCATTCTTTTGGTGTTGCCAAACACTGCGCATCTGTTTTTGCACATTATGACTGTCCGGCCAGTCGCCCACCTGCTGGAACTCGTCGATGCAAACCACGATGTGCTTCCCGATGTGTTGAGCAAGAACTTCGGGCAAATCACAGAAACGCCATAAACAAAAGGTCTTTCAATTTCCCGCATAAAGATTACAATATGTTATAAACAAACATTTTACCTTGTTCACTGATTAGTGGGCCACTGTTTGGTGGACCACCAATTGGTGAACTTTTGTCCGCCGCAAAAATAATAAAATATTTGTATGGTCGATACGGGCAGAAACAACTACTCTTCCTCGCTATAGTACACCTTATAGTACTTCCCGCGCTCGTCCTCGCCTTGTTCCACGTGGTCGCGGTTGCCGTCGATGATGATCTGGATCTTGCGGTCGAGGCGGATGACGCGCTTGTAGGAGCGTTGCTGGCGGCGGAAGGCGTAGTCGGAGATGTCGAAGCTGTCGTCGATCACCACGTCGTTCTCCTCCTCGAAGCTCCGTTTGTACTGGCGGAAGCTCTCGATGACTTCGGGCTGTTCGATGACCTCGTTGGCGAACTCCTCCATCTCGAAGGTGTCGTTCTCCTTGAAGAACTCTAAGGAGCGGTTCAGCAGGTCGATTTGGTCGGCCTTGGAGACCTCGAACTGCTCGGGCAGTGCCTTGGTGACGAAGTTCTTGGCCATGGCCATCGCGTTCTGCGTGTTCGCGTAGCCGTCCTTGCGCTGCCGCACGTGCAGGAAGTCGTCCATCCAGTACTGCGCCTCGATGCCGCGGTTGGTGTTATCGACCACGGCCACCACATAGCCGTTCTCGCGCTCCTTGTTGAAGATAAGGCAACCTTTGTCGAGTTTCTTGATGTTGATGCCCTGTTCGCTTTCGAGGTTGAAATTGCCGCCTTCGTGCAGCACCCGCAGGAAGGTGTCCTTGTTCTCCGACTTGAACAGCCCGACGGCGTCCACGGTGTCGCCATCCACGATGCAGTCGCGGAAATAGACCGTGTAGAACTCCCCGCCTTTGATTTTCGGGTGGGAGCTCTGCTCGTAGAGGTGTTTGGCGAGGTTCACCGACTGCTCGTGGAGCGAGTCGGGGTCGTCGAAGATCCTTGACGCCGCCCCATAGACCACGTTGAACTCGATGCCGCTGTCGTGGTAGAGTTCGAAGAGTTCTTCGGAGGAGAAGGGGGTGAGGAAATAGTCGGTGAGCAGCTCGCGCACGCTGTCAGAAAGGCTGAGTGCCCCCTGCGCCAGAACGACTCCTTCCGCCGCGCCCGAATTCCCTACAAGGTGGAGGGATATGTTATAGATGGTGCTCATAATCAAGAGATTGATAAATTATTCGCCATTGTTGGTGAGATTTCTATGCTTTTTGCTGTATTCCTATTTCAATAATTGCCACTCGCCTTTCACTTTTGAGTGCTCCTTGTTGATGTAGCCAAGTTCTTTCAAATCTTTGATGGCACGTAAGACGGTACTTTCGCTAATTCCAAGATTATCTTGAAGCCAAGAATATTTAGCTTTTCGGTTCAATTTGATGGCTTTGTAAACTTCTTCAACGATGGGGGTAGGGAACATGGAAACCTTCATCTTTGACGGTTTTTTTGACGGTTTTTTTGACGGTTTTTGATTATTGTTAAGACCATTTCTTTCTCCGTTTTCCGTTACAAATCCTTGGACAAAAGCCTCTTTTAGGGCTTGTTCTCCGCGGAGCGACTTCATTTCCGTCACCATTACGGCTGTTTGGTAACTGAAATCGTACACGGCCTCACCATTATCGTTGGCTTTCAATTCTTTCTGTACCCTGAACACCCCACGACTGCGGATAGCTGCAACATTTTTCAGCATTTCATCCGTCACATTGATGCCCTTCACTAAGCCATTGTCCTCCACACCTAAAAACAGATAATCGGGCTGGCGGTGGTCAGGCAAATTGTTCGCGAACACGCATATAGCCTGGCCGAACTTGTCCGTGTTCGTAGTGGAAATTGTGCGTTCCACCCGGTCGCTTTCAATGTCGTTGAGCAGTGCTCGTATTTCTTCTGTGGTCATAATCTTGTTGTTAGTTTGGGTTGTTAACGATTTGTTGATTTGCGAATCCGCTGATTTCTTGGTGCTTTCCGTGATGGGGTTCGATGTCTTGATTGTCCATTCTCATTTTTCATTTGACAATCTCCACCGTCCAACCCATATCGAGTGCCTTGTTGATTTTATCCAACATTTTCTTTTTGTCCATCGTGCTGCTGTGAGTCAGCACATTTCGCAATGTCTCCATTGCCTTGTACAAATCGCTTAATCGTGACATGATTTATTCTTGTTTTATTGCGTGACTATTCTTACTTGCGTTTTTCAGTCGGATACTTTGTATTGCTGGTTTGGATGATTGGGCGTTCCTGGATAGAGCATCTGTAACTTCCTAGATGCAAGCATCAATGGAATAACATGATTTCGAAGATAAGTAGAGTTTCGCTCTATCTTGACAGATAGATCTTCCAATGAAATCCACTCATTGCAAATAGTCATAATAAGGGACTGTAGTTCCTCGGGCGACATCCTTTTCTTTATAGAGGTTGCAACATTTGCCTCCGAGGTTGCAACATTAGAATCGGAGGTTGCAACATTTGCCTCCGAGGTTGCCTCATTTGTGCCTTCGGAGGTTGCAACATTAGAATCGGAGGTTGCAACATTTAACTCCAAGGTTGCCATATTTAAGAAGTCTGGCCCCTTCTGAGGCAGGATGTAACGCATGCCTCTTCCATATCCTTCTGATACGAGAAGACCCTTTTGCGTCATTAGTTTTAGTATATTGGCGATTTCCGATTTGTGTAGATTTAGAGAGTATCTCAATCTCATGTTAGTCACGGCCCCTTCATCACAAGCCAATGCCAGAATAGATAACACATGATGATCAAAGCTGCTTGCAAGGGCACCAAATTTCTCTGTTAGCTTGGCTTTTGCCTTTTCAGACAAAAAAGACTCCATTGGCATAATCAGCACCACCTTGTCCGGCTCTTGTTGCTCATAGATGTTGGGCGACCGCCAGTTTGTTTCCCTCCAGCCTTTCATTATCTTGTCAGTACCACTGCCTGCTTTCTCAGCCACACCAATCATCGAGAACATCTTCTGCAACGATTTATTACGACATACACTTTCACCACCTGTATAATATTGGTCAAGCGATACCAATAGCGTGCCTGGGTTTGAGAACACAAAACGGTGTGACTCATGGCGAACCACCAATGAGGCGTTGATTGAATAATCAGCATGAATACAGAGGTTTATCAAAGCTTCTCTCACGGCTACGTGTGCAGGAGTTTCCTCCTGTCGTATGTTTCCTTCCAATTTGAAGGGTTTTGGGAGTGCTGCTTGTAGTCGCGGTAAGACCCGTTGGTAGAAATTGAAAAGGTTGGCTTCCCAAGTTCCATCAGCACATATTCGATTGGTCCATCGGATGTCTTCATCCTCTGTCAGATGCTCTTGGTAATCGGGAAAGAAGTGCGGCATGCACTCCACATCGGTTATCGCCTGTGTTTTGCCAAACATCAAAAGGCCAGCCACGGTAAATCCTTCTTCTCCCGTCTGTCGGTCTTTGCGGTAGCCACCAAGCATGCGTAGTAGTTCCAAGTCATTCAGAGTATGCCACGGATGGTCAGGATGTGACACTTTGAATAGCTGACGGTAGCTCGCCAGAGCATCTTTATCAAAATCTTCTATGGTATAGTTCTTCAGTATGCGGCTATCGGCTGGACGAGAGTCGTCAGCGTCAGCAAACATCCGTTGAACCTCCCGTTCCGTGCATCTGTAGTCACCTTCATAGTTACGTTTGTATGTACCCTTAAATGGCTCGTTGGTTCTGTAAACAGGACGGAGTTCCCTCGGGGCACGAGGGACGAAGAACAACATAAAGGCGAAGCCCTTATAGTTTCCGATGACAACATCTTCCTTTTGCATCAGATTAAGACTGATGGTGGATGGATTGTTGACGTTGTTCCAGAAGTCCCTCCGATACTTTTCTATCTGCTCTTCTGTGAGATTGTCAATAAAGAATCTCCCCCTTTTCTCCTGTACTCCAAGCACGATTGTTCCTCCATCGGTGTTGGCAAATGCCGAATAAGTATCCCAGAAACTTCCAGGGAAACCACTGGCAGCACTTTTGAATTCCAGGTCATCGCTCTCTTTTTGAATGAGCAAAGACTCCAAATAATCATTGAAATCTGTAATATTTCTTACTTCTATCATATTTTTCAAACGATTCAATAGTGTAATTATGACATCAACAGCCCTCTGTTTTCAAGGTGGTTTACCAGCATTTAAAACTTTTTTTTAATTCCATCCAAGTTCAATCTTAAGTTTATTTATTCGCTCTAGCATCATTTGGTTCTTACTCTCCTCGTTTGAGCATGAATACACCTGAATATAACCACATAACAAGAAGCATATCATACTTGTTATAAATGCCAAAGGTCTTAGCTTAGAATCATTAAACAAATAGGCTTTCGAACGTTCAGATGCATGTGATAGCAGCCCTCGATATTCAACGAGGATATAAATTATTCCTTCATAATTCACTTCTTTCTTTCTTGATTTGCATTCGGACAATAGCTAGGAATAGTTCCCACTAAGCTCATTAGCCTTAATCATAGAAATAGCAGAAAGGACACAGAGCTTCAAAAGATTAGACTTCTTAAAATTATTTGTTATATCTTTTTTCAGGAATTTACCACCGGCAAAACAAAACTCTAACATCATAAAAAAGTTTATGAAAGCAAAATAGTAATTGTTGTCATCAAAGAATGCCTTTGCTTGTCTATAATAAGAGAACGGAATATGAGCCTCTGGGAGCATCCTCCTAAATATAACAATATTAGATAAGTTATTTTCTGTCACATACTTCTCTGCTTCTCTTTCTTGCCTTTTTCTTTTTAAAGAAGTGATAGGAATCAACCCCATCTCTTCGTCATTCTCACAAATCCAGTTTACTTCCAATTCATCAATATGGATTTTAGACACTTCGAAATCAAAAGACCCCAGTGCCTCAATATAATATAGCCAATCTTCCAAGTCTTTATATATTTCAGGATTTGTTGCTTCTATATGGACAAGTCCATCTTTAAAGAACACTGTCGGAGTATATCCTACGTAGTCTTTCACAGGTTTTGTGACACTAATGTAGCGTTTTTCACCCCTACTAAACAAAACAAATTCGTAAGGAAAAAGCTTTGCTGTCACTTTTTCTTTTAACAGGAATTGTCCTTCTATTTCTGCACAAAGTTGTAATTTCATATTATTTATCTATGTGTTCTGTACTTCACTACCTTTGGAGATAACAGTATTCACTAACTCAATAAAAGCATCTTTTTGTTCATTAAAATTCCGCCAATCTGGTTGAATGTCATAGTGCTCACATAGTTCACCGTACAATTCATCCAGTTTTGATTTGTCAGTGATATCAGCAGCCTGTTTGACCACATTCAAAAAACCAATCTCCTTGAACTCTATATTAGGGAACTTAAATGGAAGTACCCGTTTGTAGTCAAAAGCCCATGCAGCACCTAATTCATTTTGGCACACTTCGCTCTTTCTATAATTGTCTGACACGAAGCATAATATATAATCACACCTCTTCATTTTGTCGATAATGACATCTCTGAATTCGTCGCCGGTGCGTATGGCTGTATGGTCCAACGTGCAAAAAATATCTGTTCTTTTAAATCCACAACCTAGTTGTAATATTTTCTCAACAAACCCTTTTGTTATTAGTGCATCATCAGAAGAGTGGCTGATAAAGAATTTTGGACAGTCTAAAGAATCTTCCTCTGAATGCAGGATATAATTCACCAATTCATCAATTGCACTTTGATGTTTGACTGGATGTAAATCGTATTGCAACACGTGTTTTCTCAAAGAATCAGATAATAATGGATATTTGACTTTGGTCAAGTCGCACAGAGCCAAAAGCAGGAACTCATATTGTTTGTCAGCACCTATTACTGAGAACCAAGTACGACCATTTTGGCTTTTTTGAAAATATGCAACATTCTTTGATGCATACTTTGAACAATCTAATGCTATTTGATAAATGATTTTCCCCATATCGCTACCCCCTTTCATACTCCTCCCTCGTTATCCCCGTCCCAGGGTCCACCACCAGCACCTCGTCGTAGCTCAGCCCGTAAAGCTTGTAAACGAGGAAGTCTATCTCCGCCTCCCACGCGCCCGTGTCCGCCTGCGGGTCCGCCTTCTTCGCGGCAAGGATCTTGTCAACCAAGGCGATGATGGACTGCTGCTGGTTTGCTGTTGCACTTGGAATAGGAATGTTTCGGATATGTTCAGGATAAATGTGGTAATCACCTCCACGAAGATTCGTAAGCAAAACAGACGCATATTGAGAATTCATCACACCTAACAGATAGCGCAAATCAACCGCTTTGGATAGTTTTTCCATTTCTAATCGTGACATGGTGCTAAACTTCTTGATACTTGAAGAAATGCTTTTGTTATCTATGCCAACAAGATCTTTCCAAAGTACGCAAGCAATCAATGAATGATTATGAACAAGTTTTTCTGTATCAAGGGTTCCTGTTAATCCACCAAGAACATTAAAAATAATTTTTTGAGGTTCGTATAATTCATTGAAAGTCGGTCTCGCCAACTTTACAGGACTTCTGCTTGTACCGTATTCGAGATAGCGAATCCTATTGATTGAATACTTTTCAATATCCTTTGCTTCAATGTATTTTCTACGTAGTGTATTATCTTGCACTTCACTAATTAGATCTTCTTTTTTGAATTCACCTTTTGCTGTCTTCTCATCAGAATTTGGGCGTAACCCATAACTTATATAGCAATAGTCTCCCAAAACATGCATATCAGAGTGACGGTTTGTCTCTCGCTTTTCTTGCGACACATTCCAGACATAATTTTTTTCATCTTGAACGAGGTTTGTATGCTTCTGCTCAAATATGCGATGAATTTCAAGTTTTTCGTCAACATTGCTAATCCATGTTTTTCCTTTTGAGGCTGATTTTTGCACAAATGGAATGCAGTTTGAGACTGTAGCATTTTCAAAAATTTTTGTACCGTTCAAATCCACAAGTTCCCAAAGGTTGTTTTCTTCCACAAGAATTTTTCGCATCTCTTTTGCGTAAATCTGGTTTGTTAGAGGATATGGGACGATCATAGATGTAATACCATTCTTACAATTTATTTGTATTCCTAATTCAATGAAAGGAATGTATAAGTCCCATTTGGAACATAAGGTCTTAAAGCGTTTGGATTCTATTAGTCTCTTTCGCTGTGCTGACAAATTTGTGTCTGCAATTTGCGAAGGAGCACTAATATACGGCGGGTTCCCAATCACTACATCAAAGCCATCGCCCACTCCGAACATCCATTCGGGATCGAAGAATGGCGAGGTGGCGTTTTGGTCGAACATATCCCACGAAGCTAATTGCTGTGCTTCCGCGTTTGCGATAAAGCCGGATTCTTTCAACATCTCGGCAATTTCCGTGCGCAATGTGGCCACGCGCTCTTTGTATTTGCGCTTGGTCTTCACCGTCTTGGCACCGAAAATGCGATGCTTCGCCTCTTTCAGTTCCTTTTCTTTCTGCTTGATGGCCTCGGAGTCGAAAAGATTGGCCTCTTTCTTCTCCAAACCTATCAGGGTGTTGGCTGCCACAAACTTGGCTTCGAGGTTGGGCAACGGACGGATACCGAAGTTATCCACGGGATTGTTATTGGTCTTTTGGTCCACCACCAACGAGATGAAGAAACGCAATTTGCTGATCTGTATAGCGATGGGCTGGATGTCAACACCATAAATACAGTTCTCAATCAGATAGAGCTTACGGGCGTAGTCGGGACGGTTGATGCTTTCGTTGAAACTGCGCTCAATGTCGGCCACCATCTCGGCGCGCTCCTCGTCTGTGGCGTTGCGGTAGGCTTCGGAGGTCTCACTGATGGCATTTTCCACCATAATCTCTTTCCACAGGGCATTGTTGGGGTCGATGCGGTTCAAAACATGCACCATTTGCTGCAACATGCCCATCGGGAAAGCACCGGAACCACAGGCTGGATCAAGCACCTTACAGTTGTACAGCGATTGCATGATGGCCTTCTTCTGGTTGGCGGTCAATTCGGGTTCGATGTCATTGTATTGCACCAATTGCCTCAACTTTGGTTCCATGTCGTCTCCGACAGAACGTTTGAGGTGCGCCACAAGGCTTTCGTCCACCATATATTGCACAATCTCACGCGGTGTGTAGAACGAGCCTGTTTGTTTGCGTGCAGTGGTCTGGGTTTCGGGGTTGTAAGACGCCAGCAGATTCTCGAAGACTTTGCCTAACAATTCTGGATCAAGCGACACTTCCTGCTCCAATGGGGTGTTCTCCTCAATGGTGAAGTTGTAATGGCTCAGAATGTCTATAATACCCTTTGCACTCACTTTTTTCTTCTTGGCATCCCCATACCACTCGGAAAGGTCGATGTTACGCCCCACATCTTCTCCAAAGAACAGATAATCTGGTACGATGAGCTGACGGGAAATGCTTTCGCGGTCGGTGAACGCATCAATGTATATGCCGTTGTCCTTGTCATCCAAGCAGTCGAAAAGTCCTCCATTCAAGAACGGGACTTTTTCGTTGGCCAATTTCACAAATAAATCGGGATTGATGAACAAATCCTCATATCGCATCAGCTTGTTATTGTCATAATCACCCCGCCCATTGCGGAAACGGCGCTCCGAAACGGTGTCTTTCCCCTCAGGCGTGATCGGACTGTTGAGCATGGCAAAGAAGAGATTCTGCAAAATGCCCTTGTAGTAATGGCTCTCTTCGGATTTGCCAAACAGCGTGACCCGTGCATTGGGGGAGAAACCCTTTATGAGGTTCTCGGCAATGAATTTCTCATTAAAAAACTCCTCGGGGATAAGATGCCTTTGCTTGAGGAACCATACAAAGATAAGCCGTGTGATCAGGCGAATCATTGCCTCGGAATTATATTGCTGATTGTCAGCTTCTGAGGAAAGGTCGTTGGGGAAATGCACCACTTTGACCGCCCATGCATACCAGTCGGAAAGTTCGCCATAGAACTTCTTGGTCAGCAGTTCGCTGGAGAAGACCTCCATCCAATGCTTGTAGAGTTCGTCGAAGGTGGAATAGGCTTTGTCACGGATGGAGTTCAGAATGTCGATGTGCCCCCGGTGCGCGTTCTCACAGTTGATGTTGCGCAATATGCTCACCTTGCCCAACTTCTCGCCGCTGCGCCATTGCTGGGTGTATTCGCTGCGCTCGCAGGTGGACAGCGAGAGCTCGTGGCCTTGTCGGATGAACAGGATGACGGGCTGTGCTTTCGCGATGCGGTTGAACACGCGCGTGAGCGTGGCCGCCACTGTGCGCGTGACGTTCGCGTCAGGCTTCACCTCTACGGCAAACACAAACAACCCGTTGTATCTCTCTTGGCCGGCATCGCTCAACGCCGAATCCAATGTGACGCTGTCGGGCTGCTGCTGGAATGTGCGGTCATCAATCTGGGCCACAAACCAAGTGCCCGTCACTAAATCCAACGCCGCGTCTGCCGCTTTCGACAGCCTGTCGGTACTCAACCGGCGTGCATCTATGGGCTGCGCCGACCCTTTGGTATATCGGATGCCGAGCTCGTCGAGCAGGGATAAAGAGGCCTCGAACAGCCCGGAGTTCACAAATTGTTTCAAACAATCCTTCATATTATATGGTTCTTCGTTTTTTATTCTTCTATTTTCATTTCAGACACATAGTCCCAAGCGATCAGGTCATAGTTGCGGCAGAGAAGTTTTTTTTATTCATTACTTTCGTTTAGTTTATTTTCAATCTCATCGATTGAGGGCAAAG
>CAMJPH010000079.1 GCA_946407715.1 uncultured Bacteroidales bacterium
AAGATCGTTTTATAGCGCATGTCGCCAGTAATGACTGCGTTGATGGGCAGGCCGAGGACAGTGGTTGAGGCGTTGCCGCTTGCAATGCTGGTCCACTCCATAACGCCGTTTACGGGCGGCTGGATGGTGGGATGGGTCATGCCGACACCGACACTGAAGTTGATGGGGGTGTTTGCGATGGTCGTGTCGATTACGAAAGTGACCGTGTCGTTTTGAAGATGGAGGCCGGCGGAGTCGACAATACCGCGCAGATAAAGGGCGTCGTCGTTGCTGATGATGACGCCGTTCTCGACCGTGGGGTCGCTTTTGATGGTGACCGTTTCCACGTCAAGGTCTTTGTCGAGCGGGAAGGAGAACATGCCGAGCACGTTGATGGAGAGCTCGGTATGGCGGCTCATCAGGTATTTGCCCAGATAGGGGGAGATATCGACGGAGGAGCCGGAGGTGTTATTGCCGCTGGGGTTGTTGGGGTTTTGCTCGCAGCCACACATCACAATGGCCACGAGTGTGATGATGGTGAGAATACTTTTTTTCATAATGGCTTAATTATTTGGTTTATACAATTATCATACAACTATTACACGATTCCGCGCCACACCTCTTTTCCTGCGGGATGGGTCAAAGAGAATCTGGAGGTATAACGAGGAAACGAACCATTTATTGTGTGGCGTTGCAAACTCTGGTCTAACTCCGGTCTAACTCCGATGTAACTCCGATGTAACTCCGATCAAACTCCGATCAACTCCGATACAACTCCGATCAACTCCGATGCAACTCCGATACAACTCCGATACAACTCCGATCAACTCCGCCCCCCTCAATTCCTCCCCGCCGAGGATCTCCACGTCGTCGTAGATACCCAGGATGAAGCGAGTGACCCCCTCCAGGCGGCGGATTTGTTTTTACCATACTACTGAAAATTTAAATGTTAAAAACTAAGGTTAATTGACTTCGGAAACCGCGAGCGCTCAAAACGATTTCCAGCGGCAAAGATACAACACGAGAGAGCGTGTAAGGAAAGTTGTTAAGTTGTGCAACGTCCACACACAACTCACACATTGTCTATCAAGTATTTACGTCAAAAAAAGTTGAGTTCGAATATTGGCAAAAGGGTTAGCCGCACTATTTTTGATTTTTACCTTGAAGCCAACAGAGACACCATAATATGACGTCTATACCGCCATCTGAACCCCCTTAAGGACACCGCCATCCAATCAGTTTCTTATAAAATGCTGTCTTCCAAGCCTTCACGTGCTGTTTGCTGCTGATTTCAGCAAGGTTTCAGCAAGAAACCAGCAAGGAGACAGCAAGGGAGCAGCAAGGGAACAGCAAGGAGACAGCAAGAAAATTTTGGGGAGTGAACCGGCCGCATTGGCGGTTTAGTTTTCAAAGTTGTGAATGGCAAGCAGGTCATCACGCCGTACAAACGAGAAGTGTTCAATCCGCGCACCGAGGCGCAGATGATGAACCGTGCCAAGTTCGCCCTCGCGGGCATGATCAGCAAGATTGTGCCGAAGGAGGTGCTGGTGGGCATGAGTCCGGACCGCCGGAGCCGGCGTCCGCTCTTCACCAGCAACATTGTCCGCCACGCGAACGTAAGCGTTGCCGGCGGGGTGATCAAGGCCACGCTCAACGCCAACGACCTTGTGTTCTCGCAGGGCGTGGCCGCGCCGGTCACGGTGAGCGGGGTGACCGTCACGGACGGTCTGTTAGGCGGCACGTTGGGTGCTCTGCCCGAGAAAGTGGACGCCGTGATGATGATCGCCATGGTTTACGACAGCACGGTGGGGCTCTACACGCGCACGGTTTACGAGGTGGTGCCTGCCGGGGAGTCCGCCATCCGTCTCGACACGCAGGCCACCGAGAGCGGCAATGTGGCGCATCTCTACGCAGTGCCGATGTCGCTCACCTCGATGGGTCTCAGTCTCACCGGCGGTTCCGACGGGGCGGAGCGCTCGTCGGACGACGACTTCACGTACACGATGATGATGCGTTCGGACGAGGGGAGCTACCGGTACGGGCGTTCGCAGTATCTGACCAGTGTTGCGATTGGGTAAGGCTGTTCGGTGCAGTGGTAGGGCCGCATTGTATGGCGGCCCTACACCACACTGCGCTCTGACACCACACTGCGCTTCGCTTGTATGGTGTTACTTGCACTGCGTGCGTGTCGCCTATCGGAGGCGGGGATGGGGCGGGAGGGAGATCCATCATCTCGTCCAAAAAGCGGCATCGACCTCATCTTCGACATCTTCTTCCACAGCATCATCCAAGAAGCCGAAGAGGTCATAACCCGTGAAAGATTCGACAGCGTTCACTAACCGGGCAGTTCCAGCGATGGTTACGGAATCGGGGGAGTTGAGACAGATAAAGGCGATGGCATGATATGCGTCTTGGTGTTTGATGAGAAAGCTCAACGGCTCACTCCCCCTTCACGCACCGCACCAAATAGAAGTACCCCTTCAAATCGGGTTGCTTATGCAGAGCAGCTCCGTTGCCGTAGATCTTGACGCTCCAGGCTTTGCTTTTGTTGATACCATTCGGAGTCCAGTATGCAGCAAAGGCATGGGCTCCATAATGTCTTCCGTCAAAATACGGCCACGGAAAAGCGGAGAATCCTGTGGCATTGTTGGTAGAAGCAGGTTCGTAGCCTACCACATGTTCTTTCTTACCGAGATATTTCCCATACTCGTGTCAGTCAGGCCATTGAGTCGAGCTGAGGGCTTTTGCTATGTTTTTCGGGTTCTTCCCTTTCACACAAACGCCATCCACGCCCAAGTAAGCCTCTAACTCATTCCAGTCCTGCTTGGTGGCCACGTGCCAACCTACAACAAGGTTAATAACAAAAGTGCGGTGATAGTGGTGGTTAATTACAAAAATTTATCTCAACACATATAGGAATATCAACAATTACTTATTCAGTCAAAGAATCAATCATACAATTGGTTACGAATCCAGCGATTATCGTTTTCTTCCACTAACACCCACTCCATAATCTGGCCAACAGCGGCTGGAATAATTCTTCCGTTTTCATCTCTTGCTGGAAGAATAAAAGTAATATTACCTTCCCCTGTATTAAGCCTATAGCTTTCAATAGGCTCCCCGCAATCATCAACACCATAATAATTTAACATACCCAACTCTGACACATCTTCAGCATCAAGAATTAGCAATCCGACGAGTTTCTCTTTGTGTGTGACACCTATATTTTGCGGCTTTAACAATACAACACTTTTTTCTATAGAGTTTGGCAACCGCGTTTCCGCATTAACATACAAAAACAACCCCAAGGTCTTTTGAACATCAACGTCACAGTGAGATAGGATGTCTCTTAAAACATAACTTCCACCAATATCCATGTAATCACCTTTACTCAACAACAATCGATCTTCAGCTCCATATTGGTAAAGCCATTGTGGATTCAGCGCAATGGCTTGCAACGAAAGAAGGATGCTCATTACTGAGAAATCATCAATATGTTCGTCAAAGTCTTTCTCTGTTCTGTTGGGATGACGGAAATCCGGAGAGCCAAGCTCGCGAGCCAACTGTCCTCTCATTGCTGGCATAAACATACCATCGTAGTCCACCAATGCTAAAGAGCCATCATTCCGCACCATAATATTGTCTGGTTTCAAATCCCCATGGGCAAAAGGCTGCTGCAACAACCACGCTGCCAACTTGCTAAACAGATAAGCAAGTGTTTTTAACGTATAAGAATCGTTCACACGGGCATGAGCACGCATGTAACGATCCAAGGTTATGCCATCCACCCAATCCATCAACAACACAGGGAACTCTGTCTCGTCAGAAGTAGCCGAATCCACAAACAATTCTTTTTCCAAATACTGTATCGGAATGATATAGTCAGAATGAACATCTTCCAATTCATCAACAATCAGCTTATAACTTTCATCGCGGTTTTCCTGATGTTTTGTAAAACATTTCATTGCATAGAGTTTTCCCGAGGTGGGATTCTGCATCTTGAATACCACTGCAAAGTTGCCACTGGTCATCACAGGCATTCCATCCGCCCCTAACACGGGGCGAAGATGCGAATAGCGTTTCAAGTTATCCTCCGCTGAAAGAATGGCGGAGACGTATTCGGATATTAGAGGGTAATTCATAACTGCGATTATGCTAACATTTGTAATATTTCACTAATATATCTTGCATCAACAAACTCAAACAACTTGTCATATTGTGCCGATGCGTGCTCTATGCTTTTCCATAAAATACCATACACGACATCACCATTATATAATGGACAACCACTATTGCCTTCTTTAAAAAGAAAACCACTTCCTCCTGACACCTTGAAACAGTTAATATTATCTGAATTTTCACCAGTCAACGTTACGTTATTAAAGGATTGGGAGCGCATTTTGTCGCCATCACAACAATACGCCCTTGACTCAAAAATCATATCATCCTTTAGTCCACGGGTGTTTAAAACAAAAGGGCTGCCTTTGTGGTTCACTCGAAACACCAACAAGTCTTGGCTGAACCCTTTCCTGCTCTCACATTTGTGACCATCAAACAAGGCTTCTCGTAACTTAATCGAGAACTCTCTATCATCAAACTTATATTTCAGCTCTTCACATCTGTTTTCACCTATATTCAGGTTATAAAAAACATGTGCGGCCGTAATAATATATTGATCCAAGATAAAACCAGTACCCACCTGTGTGCTCTCCTCATCAGCATTTATCAAAATCGGCACAATAAATTCTGTTTTTTGAGGGACAACAAAATCACGTAATTGCCAAAGGGAATATGCATTACACTTACACCTTGACAAATCATCGCGATCAGAACTGCCAAAAAGTGCTTCATCATCTGTGACATCCACTAAACCACAGGTAGTCCAACCTAATTGATTCGGGATTTGGAAATCTCTTTTGACATCTGCAATAAAGTAATATTTGCAACCTGGAAACTTCTCCATATAATGACAATAGCCCTCTTCGTTGTAGTTAAAGGACACATTGATATTATCAGAAGAAAACCATCTGCTTAAGCCGTACAAATCAACAACCTGCTGTATCCTATCTCCTCCACCCGAAACAAGGCAAAGGTCACAAGCATTGTCTTTTAATTTGTCGAGAAATGTCCGAGAATCGGTATTGAGTTGGATATTTTCTTCGGGAAGATCCGAACATACTAATATCCTATCACTTTCATTGCTGTTCTGCAAAACTTCCAAATCAATGCAAACAACTCTCGGTCTCATAAATAGCTGTATGTTTCTTACTTTCCTTTGAAAAATTTCATTCCGCAAAAATACTCAATTTCCAACTCCGACTCCGCATCACCACAAAAAAATCTTTCCGATACCCCGACCGATAACTTTTGTATCTTTGCCGTCCGAATCCGACAAAACCTATGCCTATGCAGTACCCGCTGATATCCGAATATATCAACTCCATTTTGAACGCGGAGGACAACTTCGCGACGATGACCGAACTGCGGCCTGTGCTCCATGACGACGGGACTCCCGTGATGAGCAGCGGGAACTTCGCCGTGGTCTTCAAGATGAAGGACGAGCGGGATGGGAAACTCTACGCCGTCAAGTGTTTCACACGTGAGCAAGAGGAGCGTGCTGAGAACTATCGCATGATTGCGGAAGAGTTGGGCAAGGTCTCCTCACCGTATATCACCCCCGTCAAGTGGTTGGATGGTGAACTGTTTGTGGACACCACTCAGACGGACGAGACCGAATTTCCTGTTCTGCTAATGGACTGGATTGAGGGGCCTACCCTCTCCGCTTTTTTGCAATCCATTGCCGACCAGCTGAAAGCGGGAAAGGTATTCAAGGACAACGAGTACGAGATGTTTGAGTTGCGTTGTCTTCCAGCGAACTTCCTGCGAATGGCATCGTGGTTGCTCAAGCAACACTTTGCGCATGGTGATTTGAAGCCCGACAACATCATCGTTCAGGAGGACGGTTACTGCGTGCTGGTGGACTATGACGGGATGTATGTCCCCGCTATGCAGGGGATGCCCCAAACCTGCATAGGCACGCCCAACTTCACGCACCCGTCCCAAGCGGCACACACCCTTAACAAAGATATAGACAGCTACGCCATAGCCGTTATTGCCCTTTCACTTCAAACTTTCGCCCTAAGGCCCAACTTGATTGGTCAAAGTCCCGATTTCTGCGTCATCACAAAACAACAAGCGCTGAAACTTCATACAGTTAGTCTGTTGGACGATGAGGATTTGATGGCAGACAACAACATTCAAGAGCTCCTATCGCTTTTCTTGCACACATTGTCCCAAAACAAACTGGATGCCGAATATTTTGACAAGGCCATTGCAGAGATTCTTGTTCCAAAGGACTTTGACATATATAACGCGGATGTTACGGATGAGGATTTGGAGAACTGTTTTGAAGACAGGTTTAACGTAAGGTACAGTTTGGATGGGAGAAGATTATTAGGATACAGGTATTTCAATTCCCCTCCTTTCAGGATTAGAGAAGGAATTTTGTCCATCTGTGCTCACGCATTACGGCCAATTTTTTCGCCATCAAATAAGCTTAAAAGAGTATTTCTCCCAGATTCAGTCCTATCCATTGGAAGTGCTGCATTTGCCAACAATAGAGGTTTGACTATTTGTAATATTCCTCGATCGGTTATTCACATTGAAGATGACAATCCTTGGGGCGGATGCATTGATATAAAACAAATGAGCTGCAACTCTAAACACTTTATCATAAAAGATGGTATCCTTTATTCGGCAGACTACAGAATTGTATATGGACTCATTTATTTCCATTCAGACATCATTATTGACAAAAGGACAAAATTAATTGCTGCAGAAGCATTTAAGGATCACAAATCGCTTCAACACATCTCAATACCCGATTCCGTCACAAGCATAGGGTATCAAGCATTTAAAGGATGTAGTTCGCTTCAAGGAGTCACTATACCAGATTCCGTTGCAAGCATAGAGAGCGCTGTATTTTATGAATGTAGTTGTCTTCATGATGTCACTATACCAGACTCCATTACAAGCATAGGAACCTGCGCATTTTACGGATGCTTTTCACTTGAAAAGGTTACGATACCCGATTCCGTCACAAATATAGGAGACTCCGCCTTTAGTGAATGTCATTCTCTTAAAGAAATCAAGATTCCCGATTCCGTCACGAATATAGGAGACTTCGCCTTTCATGGGTGTAGCTCTCTTAAAGAAATCAAGATACCCGATTCCGTCACGAGCATAGGAAACGACGCTTTCTCTGGTTGTAGTTCACTTGAAGAAATCAAGATACCCGATTCCGTCTCAAGAAAAAAAGCCTATAAAGGTTTAAGTTTTGCGGGATGTAGCTCCCTTAAAGAAATCAAGATACCCGATACTGTCGCAAGTATAGAAGACTTCGCATTTTATGGATGTGATTCTCTTAAAGAAATCAAGATACCCGATTCCGTCACAAGTATAGGAAAAGAGGCCTTTAGCGGATGCAGTTCTCTTACAGAAATCGAAATACCCGATTCCGTCACAAGTATAGGAGAAGAAGCATTTAGTGGATGTAGTTCTCTTACAGAAATCATGATATCCGATTCCGTCTCAAGTATAGGAGACGGTGCATTTTCTTGTTGTATTTCACTTAAAAAAATATTTGTTCCTCTGAACGACATTTATCGATTTAAAGCGATGCTACCTGATTACGTTCATATTATCACTCCAATACCATAATAATTGATAAACTATCGCCCTATGAAAATACACGTTCTACATCCCATACGTGCAATGATAGACGACTCTTACTTTTTTCTTTCTTCTTTAATCAAAAGATTCCCCTCTTTGCTTAATGATTGGATGGCAGAGCAAGAACAAGAGGTAGATACTTTTGCAAAAGAGTTTTCGGAGGGTGATCCTGAAGTTTATCTGTCAACCTATCAATCTCAAATACAACGAATAGATCCCTGTTATTACGAGATAGAATTATTTAACCAATCCATGCTAATAATGACATATTCTTACTATGAATCAACAATTTACAGGTTTGCCAAAGAAACAGGATCAGATAATAGGCCAAGTTGCATCGCTGAAAAAGAGGGTTCCTCTTTAGATGAAGAATCGTTAAAAGTCTCTTCTTATCTATTTGAAACCATTCGCCCCTTGAGAAACGAGTTGTGTCATAACAACAATGGAACATTATTTATAGAGGCAACCGTAAGTGAACGAACAAATATTCTAGAATTAGTAAGAAAAGGGATTCTTTCAATTAACGACGAAAAAATCATCATATCAGACAGTTCCTTCATTTTGCAAACATTAGAAATAGAACACAAATTGTTATGTAACCTTGCTGACATTTGCGGATACAAATAATATAAACATGATATTGATAGCCAACAAACGAACAAAGCCTGAGACGCTGCTGAAGTCGCACCCTGACGCCATCCTCGCCGATGTCACCAGTAAGGCGAAAGACGGTCTGGTGAAGCTGAGCCCGTTCTACCCTCATGGTGGCATACCAGTACCCTTCAGCGAAGGATACACGGCCGCTTGTGTGGAGGCCGTATGGCAAGGATTGAAGGTGTTTGAGACTTGCGATGTGGATGTCGCGCTATTCGAGAACGACACCATGCGGAACATCAAACGCACCACACGCAAATACGGTAAACCGCTCGGTCACCGCAAAGGCGTACATGGTTCCGAGCTGTTGAATTATATTGAGGCCCGCAAACAAATCTATATTCCCACTTACCAATGGGTGCTGGAGAACAAAGTGGACTACATCATCGACCGTCTGCGCGAGGTATCAAAAACCAAAACAATTATCCTGTTGGATTATGACACTAACGCCGATGTGGAGAATCCGAAGAAACCGCTTTCCCATGCTTCCCTCATAAAAGCGTATGTGGAGAGCACCTACCCATACGGTGATTGCGCCACTGAGGAATCCCATCAACTGAACCTTTTTTGAATCATAAAACCACCTATATGGAAAAGAAAAGCAATTGGCAATTGTTCCAAAACCTTCTGGTAAAAAACAATATCAAAAAGTTGTACCATTTTACCGACCGCGAGAATCTCGACAGCATCATTCAACACGGCGGGCTTTACTCCTGGGCGGACTGTGACCAACGGGGAATATCAATTCCGAGACCAGGCGGCAGCGAGCAGTCACGAAGCCTTGACCGGAGAGACAATCTGCAACACTTTGTGCGCGTCAGTTTCACGACCCAACATCCGATGATGTATGTGGCCATGAATGACGGTCGCATATCCAATCCTGTCATCCTCGAAATCGATCCCGAAGTGATATTTTGGCAAGGTTGTCAATACGCAGACAGGAATGCCACCAAAAACGGTGCGCACGTGGGAAAAGAGTTGGATGATTTCCAGCGCATCCATTTCAGCACCATAAAAGCCAAAAAGCATTTTGACCTTACACCCGAGGAACAACCCTTCTTTCAGGCAGAAGTGTTGGTCCCCAATTTCATTCCGCTAAAATACATCACCAATGTCGGCAACTTTGGCATACCCATCCCGTCGAAGCCACAACAGCTGCAAAGCAAAGAGGCTTACACCGCGCAAATCACCCGCAGCACGCCCACCGCTTTCATTTTCCTGGTGGACCAATCCGTTTCCATGCGCAACAAAACCGTTTTGCACGGAGAAGAAATGACGTTGGCGGAAGCGGTATCCCGCATCGTCAACAACCAAATCAACGAATTAGTGCTACGCTGCATCAAGACCAATGAAGTCCGCCATTATTACGATATCGCCATCATCGGTTACGGAAGTAGCGTATATAGTGGTTGGAACGGCAATTTGGAAGGACGATTCTTCGTCTCCCCGCAGGAAATAAAAGACAATCCTTATCGGAAAATCATCACCCGAGAGGAAGTTAGAACGAGAAAAGGCCTATCCGTCAAGGAGGTGGAAAAAACACAATGGCTGCAAGCCCGTTGCGACGGAAGCAGAACAAACATGTATGCCGCTTTCCAGAAAGCAAAAGCCCTGTTGGAAGAATGGATTGAAGACAGACACGAAAAAGACTGCTATCCTCCAACCATCATCAACATTACAGATGGAGCCTTCAACGATGCGACTGTTGATGCGATGCAACAAATGGCTAACGAATTGAAGTCAATGTTCACCAACGATGGCAACGTGCTGCTATTCAACATTCATATATCCCCGAATAGTGCCAACAGTGTGACATTTCCTATCAGCAAGCAAGAGCTTGTCGGAGATTCGATCGGAGCTAACCTTTTTGACATGTCCAGTCTGCTACCTGCTCGCTATAACGCGGATATATCAAAGGTGCGAAAAGAGGACAATGACAAAGTACGCCATGTGGCGATGGCACAAAACGCGGACATGTCCACACTAATTCAACTGATGGACATCGGAACGCCCACCAATATCAGTCAGAACAAATGAGAACACGCTGCATATCCATTGCGAAGCCCGAACTGGCTTCTATCAACGAAGACGCCGTTATCGCCAGACCGTCATGCATTGCCGTAGCCGACGGTGCCGGCGGAGGCGGAGTGTTTGCCGAGCGCTGGTCACAATACCTGCTCAGTCAGTTGCCGGACACACCTATGGAAACATTTGCGCAACTCGACCAGTGGATTGACCGCATTTGGGAACCTTATTACAATGAGAGCGAGGAACTTGCCAAGTCTATGGGTGGCGGCATGTTATTGAGCAAATTTTATGAAGAGGGATCTTTTTCAACATTAGCCGCAATATGGCAAACTGACAGAATCTATTGGGTCACATACGGCGACAGTGTGGCTTTTTGCTATCATTGGACAACACAGGAATTGCAGTATTCTATCAGACACTTATCGGATTTCACAAACGCTCCGTATCTAATCAGTTGCAAAGACCCATTAGACTCGAAAGGCTTTGCTTCTGGGTCATTCGATTGTTCCGAAGATGCGATATACTTTGTCGCAAGCGACGCTCTCGCTCACTATATTCTGATGATGTATATGGTTTCACATCCCAACCGCTTCAAAGACGAGCTTGACACCGTCCTTCGGTCGCACACCCGGAACAGCACATACGTAAAAAGCACATTGTCTATTGCAAAACCTGATTTCAATGCCACGCTATCCAAGCTATTGGCTTGCATAGGCCACAGGCACAATCTTGCTCGCCACCTGGACAAACTGAGAAGGCTGAGTTTGTTGGCTTTGGATGACTATTCGATTGGGGTGATGCAGTGGTAAGCATTTGGCAATCTGTTTCGGTTCCCTGCCCTCTCGAATCCATCATTTTCACGTCACCGCAATCGTCATCCCGTTTGGCCACCCACCCTACCGGAACGGCCCGATGAATCCCCTAACGGGGATGGTGCCGTCTCTCCGTGATTGCCATCCATGCATCATTCCGCCAGCTCCTTCGTCACTGGCGGAACCTCGGCTTCCACTGCCCATCGTCTTCCGTAGCGTGTCTCCGACACGCAGTCCCGCGCACCGTCCCCCCTACCCCACACTGCGGCTGTCGCCTTGTGTGGGGTTATTAGGATGGCGTGCCTCCGGCACGCGCGCGGT